>RFJV01000714.1 GCA_003694775.1 Chloroflexota bacterium
AAATCGCTCTAACCGGCTAGAATCCCGAATTTGATGGCAGAAATCTATCACCCGTGGCCTAAATTTTCTGAACTGGAAAAAATTTGAGCGAACCGTAAGTTGCTACCTTGTTACTTTGCTACTTTATATTAAGGAGAGTCAAAAATGTCCCAACAAATCCCCGAAAGTCACATGGTTCTGTTCGAAAAGCCTATTGTGGCCGCGCTGGCAACGATAATGCCGGATGGTCAGCCCCAGGTAAACCCGGTCTGGTGCGACTATGACGGCGAGTTTGTGCGGGTCAACTCGGCCAAAGGCAGAGCCAAAGACCGGAATATGCGGGCGCGGCCTCAGGTTACGGTTCTGCTGGTAGACCCGGAGAATCCTTTCTTCTGGATTGAAGTCCGGGGAAAGGTGGAAGAAATTACCGAAGAGGGGGCCGATGCCCATATTGACCTGCTGGCAAAGAAGTATCTCGGCGCAGACAGCTACCCTTTCCGCACGCCCACCGAAACGCGGGTGATGTACAAAATCCGGCCCACACGGGTGCAGGCTGTCGATATGTCGTAGCCCAAGAAAAAAGGCGACCCCCCGGTCGCCTTTTTTGCTACCGTTCTATCACTTCCACACCCGGTGGAATCTTGCAAACCGTGGGCAGGGTAAAGGTAAAAGAGGTTCCTTTCCCCAGTGTGCTGGTAAACGTCAGTTCTCCGCCGTGGCTTTCCACCATTTTCTTGGTGATGGTCAGGCCCAGACCGGTTCCCGGTTCTTCGCGGATGTTATCATCGGAGGCACGGAAGAAGGGGGTAAACAGCCGGGCCTGGTCTTCCTCGGAAATGCCGTACCCCGTATCGGTGACGGTTACGGCAACGCCGTCGAACTCGTTCCGGTGGGGGCTGGCCGTAATGGTGATTTTTCCCCCCTCCGGGGTGTACTTGTGGGCGTTGCTGAGCAGGTTGGTCAGCACCTGGACAATGCGGCCCCGGTCGGCCCGGATTTCCGGCAGGTCGTCGGTGATGTTCACCGAAAGCTGTTGTTTTTTCTGCCCAATCTGGTTCTTCAGGGAGTCGACCACTTCGCGGATAACGTCGATAATATCCACATCGGAAATTTCCAGCCGGATGCGGCCGGCCTCGATGCGGCTCACATCCAGCAGGTCGTTGACCAGCTTGGCCATCCGGTCTACATTGTTGGTAATGATGCCCAAAAAGTTTTTCTGCTGTTCGGTCAGTTCGCCGGCCGCCCCCATTTCCAGCAGACGGGCGTACCCCTTGATGCTGGTCATGGGGATTTTTAGCTCGTGGGAGGCGGTGTTCATAAATTCAGTTTTGGCCTGATTGGCCTCTTTGACCCGCTGGAAAAGCTGGGCGTTTTCAATAGCCAGCGAAGCGTGGTTTGCCAGCAGTCTGATGAAGTTGACATCGTCGCCGGTGAAGTAGTCCGGCTCGATGCTTTCCAGGTCGATAACGGCAATGACCTTGTTTTCCCGCAAAACCGGCATGACCAGCATGGAGCGGGTGCGGTGGTTTTTGGGGACGTAGTCCTTATCCTGAGAAATGTCGTTCACCCAGGCCGGTTCGCCGGTGCGGGCCACACGGCCCAGGATGCCTTTGTTCAGCGGCCAGGGGTCGCGGCGGTAGCGTCCCATTTCCATGGGCATGCCGCGCTGGGCCAGCAGGTACAATCCCGGCTCAAAGCCGGCAGACGGCTGGTCGATTAAAACACCGGCTACCCCCACCGATATCCCCAGCGCGTCCAGGGCGTGGGTCAGGAAGATGTTGAGCACCCGTTCCAGCTCCAGCGAGGTTTGCAGGTCCTGGTCGAACATCTGCAGAGCCTGGAGTTCCTGCACCCTTTCGGCCAGGGCGCGGTCGGTACGGGTGAAGCGCTGGGCGTTTTCAATGGCAATGGCCGACTGGGCGGCAAAGGAGAGGAGCAGGTCCCGGTCGTCCTCGGTAAAGCGGAGGCCATCTTTTTTGTTGACCAGCTCAATCACGCCGACCACCGTGTCGCGGGTCACCATCGGTACGCAGAGGATGTCGCGGGTGCGGAAGTCGGTTTCCTGGTCAAAGGAAACGTTCCAGCGAGGGTCTTCGGCCACGTCGTTGATGATGAGCGGCTGGCCCGTTTCTGCGACCGTGCCCACAATCCCTACCCCAACGGGGATGGTTTTGCCGCGCAGTTCCTTGCCCGCCGGCCCCAGCACCACCTCGAACCGGAGCTGGTGGGTGCGCGGGTCCAGCAGGAAGAGAGAGCCGGCTTCGGTGTTCAGGATTTCTACCGCCTTCTGCATAACCTGTTCCAGGGTGGATTCCAGGTTCAGGGTGGCGCTGATAGCCTGGCTCACTTCTATCAGCGTGCTGAGCTGGGCGGCTCGCTTTTCGGCCTGCCGGACGGCTCGCTGTTTTTCCAGCACAATCGCCGTCTGGTTGGTCAAAATGGTCAGCAGGACCAGTTCGTCCGCGGTGTACGGCTGGCCATTCTGCCGGGGGCCAAGCGCCACCCAGCCCAGAATTCCGTCCGCGCCGGGTAGGGGAGCGCAGACGGCAATCTGCATGGCCTGGAGGTCGTTCAGCACCGACCGGTCCAGTTCGTCGGCCGGCGGCGGGTCGGCCACCACCAGGGGGCGGCGGGTCTGGTTGAGCCAATCGGGGAGGGGGCCAGACGCGTTGAATTCTACCGCCAGCGGTTCTCTTTCGGGGGGGTAGTGCAGGGTAAATCTGTTGTGCCGCCGGTCTTTGGCAAAAATCCGGCACTGAATGGGGTTGAGCACTGCATTAAGCTGTTTGGCAAGCAGTTGGAATACGGCTGTAGAATCATCCGGCAGGGCCAGAACGGCCCGTCCGTATTCCTGGAGCAGAGACCCGTAGTCAAAAATTTGGGTTGGCAAGGCTTCGGCCCCCTGAAGTCTATCGGTGTTCATAAGGTTCTGGTCTGGCTGTCCCCTATTATTTGACCGGCGAAGGCCGGCAGGCATAAAAATACGGTATATCCGGCTCAAATGGGGGAATTATCTCAAGTTTAACACGCCCGCCCCGGCAAGTCAAGCCTAATAATGGTACTTTTTGCCAGCCCAACGGTTCTTTGACTTTTCCCCCTGTTCGGGTTATGATTCAGCCCTATTCCATCGGGAGGGGAGGCGCGGCTGAACGTCTCCCTTTTGTCTGCCAATGACTGATGAGCCAACCTGGATTCCGGTCGCCGAACCTCTGCTGGCCGGCAACGAGTTAAAATACGTCACCGATTGTGTCCAGAGCGGCTGGATTTCGTCGCTGGGCAAGTATGTGCGCGATTTTGAACAGCAGTTTGCCGCCTACTGCGGTGTCCGCTACGGGGTGGCAACCTTCAACGGAACGGTTGCCCTGCATCTGCTGATGCTGACCCTCAACATCGGCCCCGGTGACGAGGTCATCGTCCCCAGCCTGACCTATGTGGCAACGGCAAACGCGGTTCGCTATACCGGAGCCACGCCCGTTTTTGTCGATTCCGACCCGTACACCTGGAACATCGACCCCCAGCGCGTGGCCGAGGCCGTTACCCCGCGGACGCGGGCCATTGTGGCCGTGCATCTGTACGGCCACCCCGCCGATATGGACCCCTTGCGGGCCATTGCTGACACCCACGGCCTGTTTCTGCTGGAAGACGCGGCCGAGGCCCACGGGGCCTGCTACAAGGGCCGGCGGGTCGGCGGGTTGGGCGACGCGGCCATTTTCAGCTTTTACGGCAACAAGATTATTACTACCGGCGAGGGGGGAATTCTGGTTACCGATAACCAGGCCTGGGCCGAGCGGGCCTTTTTCCTGGAAAACCAGGGCCGCTACGCCGACAACCCCTACTGGCATCCCGAAGTGGGCTACAACTACCGGATGACCAACATCCAGGCCGCGATTGGTCTGGCCCAGCTTGAGCAAATCGATACCATGATTGCCCGTCGCCGGGAAAATGCGGCCCACTACAACCGCCGGCTGGCCGGCGTGCCGGGGCTGACCCTGCCTCCCAACGCAGACTGGGCCGAAAACGTGTACTGGATGTATTCGGTGGTTATCGGCGACGAGTTCGGCCTGCCGCGCGACGAAGTCCGTGCCCGTCTGCGGGCCGCCGGCATCGACACCCGGCCCTTCTTCTACCCCATCCACACCCTGCCTATGTACCAGACCGGACAATCCCTGCCTGTGGCCGAAGACCTGGGCCGCCGGGGCATCAACCTCCCCTCCGCGGCTACCCTCACCCCGGACCAGATTGACTACATCTGCGACACCCTGCTCACCCTGGCCGGAGGAAAATCGTAAATCGCCAATCGCCAATCGCCAATCGCCAATCGTAAATCGTAAATCGTAAATCGTAAATCGCCATGCGTATTGTAATTCTGACCTACGAAAGCCTGTTTTCCAACCTGATGACCGAACGCCTGCTCAAGGAGTATCCGGGGCAGGTGGTCGGCATTGTCCGCTCCGACTGCCTCATTTACGGCAAAAGTTTGCCGGCGGGGCTGTGGTATCTGCTCAAGCGCACCGGTCTCCGGTTTGTGGGCCGCAAGGCGCTGGAGCTGTTCCAGAGCCGGGCCACGGCCATCGCCTTCCGGCTGATTGGCCGCGACCCTAAAGTGCACTCCCTGCGCGATATGCGCAAGCTGTACGGTGTGCCCGTGGTCGGCGCGGTGGATGTCAACAGCCCGGACACCCTGGCCCAGATTCGGGCCTGGAATCCGGACATCGTCTTTTCCATCTACCTGAACCAGCTCATCAAGCCGGAGCTTATCCACCTGCCCAGCCGCGGCACGCTCAATATTCACCCGGCCCTGCTTCCCCGTCATCGGGGGCTGTTCCCCTACTTCTGGGTCATCACCGAAGGAGATACCGAAACCGGCATCACCCTTCACTGGGTGGATGAAAAGTTCGATACCGGCGACATCCTCCTCCAGGAACGAATTCCGGTGACGCCGGAGGACACCATCCTGTCCCTCTCGTACAAGAGCGCCGTGGTTGGGGCAGATATGCTGGTGCGGGCAGTCAGGCTGATAGAACAGGGCAACCCGCCCCGCATTCCTCAGGACAGCAGTCAGGCTTCCTACCACTCCTGGCCCCGGCCCGAAGACCAGCGCCGGTTCAGAAAAGCGGGCGGAAAGTACGGCACTATCTTTGAACTCTGGAAATATATGTAGCCCCGCGGCCTCTGTCCTGCCGCGGCAGTCCGGTTTACCCTATGAAAACATCCATCATCCTGCCAACCTACAACGAAAAAGATAACATTACCGAACTCATCCAGGCCATTTTCAACACCCTGGAGCCGGAAAACCTCCCCTTTGAGGTAGTGGTGGTCGACGATAACAGCCCGGATGGCACTGCCGAGGCCGTCCGCGGGCAGTTTGCCGGCGACCCGCGGGTGAAGCTGTTTGTCCGCACCAACGAACGCGGTCTGGCGACCGCCATCCGCTACGGCATCGAACACTCCGACGGCGACATCCTCGTCTTTATGGATACCGATTTCAACCACGACCCGGCCATCATCCCCCAGATGATTAAATTCCTGGAGTATTACGACATCATCATCGGCTCCCGCTTTGTGATGGCCGGCGGCATGGAAGACCGCTTCCGCCAGTTCTCCAGCCTCATCTACAACTACGGCATCCGCCTCCTGTTCGGGACACCCGTACACGATAATCTCAGCGGCTTCTTTTCCATTTACCGCGACAAGCTCCTCTCGATGGACCTGGACCAGATTTATTACGGCTACGGCGATTATTTTATCCGTCTCTTGATGGTGGCCCACAAGCGGGGGTATAATATGCTGGAGATTCCTGTATTTTACCGCCTGCGCATGCACGGCCACAGCAAAACTCAGTTCGTTTCCACCCTTATCCAGTACACCACAGCCCTGCTGGTCCTGCGCTTCAAGTTGTGGACAGGGAGGATGCGGTGAATCCCGACGAAGAAAAAAACGAATCTGTCGAACCAACGCCGGATGACGACGCCCCCGGCCCGCCGTCCGACCTGGATGAAGGCCCCCGGCCCGCGCCGGTCGACGAGGTGCAGAAGGCCATCCTGGAAGCAGAACAGGCCGGCCTGCCCCTGGACGTAGACGTGGACGACCTGCCGGAGCCTCTGCCCGACCTGGACGAAGGCCCCCGGCCCGCGCCGGTCGATGAGGTGCAGGAGGCCCTGTTTGAGGCCATCCAGGAAGGCGCGCCCACCGACGTGGACCTGGATGCCCTGCCGGAGCCGGAGGTCAAGCGGCCCCAGAAAATCATCCACTTCAAAACCGAGCCGGTCACCCCGGTGGCCGCACCCGCCGCGCCGCCCTCCGAAAC
>RFJV01000715.1 GCA_003694775.1 Chloroflexota bacterium
CGCCTACAGCATCATGGTAGCTGGGGCATCCCTATGCCCCAGAAAATGGGCCCGGCATAGGGATGCCGGCCCTACCGCCAATCAAAATTCGCCCCAAAATGAAATACACCCGGTAGAGGAGAATCACCTGTTCTGGGCCGCTATTTTCACCCAAAACGAGACTTTGGGTTTCCCGCGGTGGGAGATTTTTTTGTAGCGGCGTTCAACGACGATGGTTTTCCGCGCTTTGGAGGCCAGCTCCAGGGTGTATTCGGCCAGTTCGAGCCGGTCGGCGGCGGGCGGGTCGAGCAGGATGAAGCCGCCCAGGTAGTCTTCGTAGTCAAAGTGGAGTTTACCGGTGGGGTTGATGAAAAAGTGGGTCCGCCGCGGAATGGTCAGGTGGTAATCCACCTCGGCCACTATGCGGCCGTGTTTTAACAGCAATCCTTTGCCTTCCAGGGTGTCGCCGGGTTCCATTCAGGACTCCTGCGGTTCTTTGTTCGCTGTGTCCGGGGCGGGCGGCGTTTCTACCAGCACGTAAGGCTCCAAATCCAGCAGACGGCGGTACAGGTAGCTTCCCAGCACGCGGATGGTGGCGATAGTCGGTGCGGCCAGGAGCAGGCCCAGCGCCCCGCCAACGCTGGCCCCGGCAATAATGCCGACAATCACCACCGCCGGCGACAGCCGCAGACGGTGGCCGATGATGCGCGGCACCAGATAGTTGGTGTCGATTTGCCACATCAGAAAGTAGAAGCCGCCAACCAGAAGGGCAAAGGCCCAGTTCGGCAGAGGAATGTAGGTGGAGCCTTGAAAATAGGCAAACATAATGCCGATAAAGCCGGAGATGCTGTACCCCCAGTTGGGAATCAGCTCCAGCAGGGCGGCCACCACGCCCAGCAGAAAGGCACTGCGGATGCCCAGCAGGGCCGTTGCCCCGCCGATAATGACTCCCACAATCAGGGCCAGGGTCATCTGCCCGATGAAGTAGGAGCGCCAGACGTTGCCGATTTCGCGGCGCAGGGCGGTAAACTCCTCTGCATAGTCCGGGGGAATCCAGCTATCCAGCCAGTCGCTGAACCGGTCGGCATCGAGCAGGAGGTAGAAGCCCACCACAAAAATAAAAATGGCCCAGATAAACCCCCCGGCAATACCAACGGCAATATCGGCGGCCCAGCTTGCCAGCGGCGAAAACATTTCGCCCAGGCTTCCGGTGACCGGCTCAATCAGCAAGTTCAGGTTGACCGGCAGGCCGCCTACCGACACCCGGTAGTCCATCGCCTCGGTCAGGTTGTCGGTGAATTTCTGGATGTCGAAGTCAATTTGCCGTACCTGCTGAATGACCAGCGGAGCGGCCAGGGTAGGAATCATAGCCAGCAGGAGCAGAAAGCCAATGTACACGAGGGCCGCGGCCAGCCCGCGGCTCAGCGGTGTGCGGCGGGTCAGCCAGTTCACCGGTGAGTTCAGCAGATAAGCAATGATGACCGCCACCACCAGCGGAGACAGCACCACGCTGAACTGCCATACCGCCAGTCCTACCAGTATCAGGCAGATAACCAGGATGATTCTTTTAGTGGCCGGACTCCATTTTGGCGCCGAAGACAAGGCGTATGACCTCGGATATTAAGCGATAGGGCGATACGGGAAACGGACAACGGACAACTGCCAGCAGTTGTCCTGCATTTACGTCTGTGCTAATTGTAACCGCAGACTTTGTTCGGGGCAAGGTTGAGGGACAAACAAAAAAGGCGACCAGCCGGTCGCCCTTTTTTGTTTAGCGGACAAAACCTATCTGGTCGGGAGGCCAGTAGGAGAACCAGGCCCGGCCAACCACATTTTTCAGAGGAACGGTGCCGAAGTTGCGGGAATCGTTGGAATAGTTGCGGTTGTCGCCCAGCACAAAGATGTTCAGCGGCGGGACAGTAGTTGGCCCGTAGGTTCCGGCAGTGGGAGCGCTGAGGTACGGCTCGTCCAGCGGCACGCCGTTGACGAATACCAGGCCATCGTGAATTTCCACCACATCGCCGGGCAGGCCAATCACCCGTTTAATCAGCAGTTCGTTGCCCTGGGTGGGCATCCGGATGACTACCACATCCCCGTGCTGGGGACCTTCCAGCCCCAGGTAGCGGCGTACCAGCGGGTTGTAGGTGAGCTTTTCCACCACAACCCGCTGGTCGGTGTGCAGGTTGGGTTCCATACTCTGCCCGTAGACGCGCGTTGCCTGGGCCAGAAACAGGTTGATAACCACGGCTATCAGAATAGCCGGGACAATGGTCTCCAGCAGTTCGCGAGTCAGCCGGACGAATGTTCTGAGTATTGACCGCCGCGGCGGTTCCGGCGGCAGGTCAAACTCGCTGTCATAGCCAAATGGGTCTGGATACATTGGTCCTCTGCTCTAAGCTACCGCCGTCGATTCCGGTCGCCGCGCTGGCCGTCGCGGCCACCGCGCCCGCCGCGGGACGAACGCCGGTCGCCGCGCTGGCCGCCGCCCCGTTTCTGGGGCGGGCGGTTCTGCCGCCGCGCTTCTTCCAGCGACCAGCCTTCCAGCACGGCCAGCCGGGAGAGGCGGATTTTACCTTCAGAATCGATGTCGGTGACCATCACCATGATTTCATCGCCCAACTGGACCACATCCTCTACGGAGGGAACGTGGTAGTCGGCCAGCTGGGAGATGGGGACCAGCCCGTCGGTGCCGGGCAGAATCTCTACAAAGGCCCCAAAGTTGGTAATCCGCACCACCTTACCGGTGTAAATTTTGCCGGGTACGGCTTCTTCGGTGAGGGCTTCGATGCGGGCAATGGCTTCTTCACCCGCGGCCTGGTCCGACGCGGCCACGTAGACCGTGCCGTCCTCGTCGATGTCTATTTTGGCCCCGGTATCATCCTGAATACTGCGGATAGTCTTGCCGCCCGGTCCAATCACCTTGCCGATTTTTTCGGGGTCGATGTGCATCGTGGTGATGATAGGCGCGTGCGGAGCAAAGTGGTCTCTGGGTGCGGGCAGGATTTCCAGCATTTTTTCCAGAATGTACAGCCGGCCTTCGCGGGCCTGGGCCAGTGCCTGTTCCAGCACGTCCCAGCGCAGGCCGCTGGTCTTGATGTCCATCTGCAGGGCCGTTACCCCGGCGCGGGTCCCGGCAACTTTGAAGTCCATATCGCCCAGGGCGTCTTCAATGCCCTGGATGTCGCTCAGAACGACAAACCGGTCGCCATCCTGCACCAGCCCCATCGCGATACCGGCCACCGGCGCAGTGATGGGGACGCCGGCATCCATCAGGCTGAGGGTACTGCCGCATACACTCGCCATCGACGTGGAGCCGTTGGAGCTGAGCACCTCGGACACCAGGCGCAGGGTGTAAGGGAACTGTTCAAAGTCGGGGATGACGGCCAGCAGGGCACGTTCGGCCAGGGCGCCGTGACCGATTTCCCGCCGGCCCGGTGAACCGATACGCCCGGTTTCCCCCACGGAGAAGGGCGGGAAGTTGTAGTGATGGATATACCGCTTGAACTCCTGCGGGCCGAGCGTGTCGAGCTTCTGTTCATCGCGGGGTGTGCCCAGGGTGGTAACGGTCAGCACCTGGGTTTCGCCGCGGGTAAAGAGGCCGGAGCCGTGCGCCCGCGGCAGAATCCCCACATCCCCCCAGATGGGGCGGATGGTTTTGGGGTCGCGCCCGTCGGGGCGGATGCCCCGCTCCAGAATGCGGGACCGGACCAGCTTTTTCAGAGCCTCGTCAAATACCGCGGCCACCTCCTTGGGGGAGATGGTTTCATCCTCGGCAAACTGGGCGACCAGCTCATCCCGAACCGCGTTGATAAGATTGTCTCGCTCTTCTTTGCTGGTGGCGGTATCCAGCGCGGTATCCAGTTTTTCCAGGTCCAGGTGGGCCAGAACTTGCTGGCGCACTTCCTCGGAGGGGGAGTGGTCAACAAATTCCCGCTTGGGCTTGCCGACCTTTTCCCGCATCTCTTTCTGCACCCGGATAATGTCCTGGATGGCTTCGTGAGCCAGCTTCAACCCTTCCAGGATGGTTTCCTCCGGGACTTCGCTGGCCCCGGCTTCTACCATCAGGATGGCGTCCTCTGTCCCGGCGACCCGCAGGTCAAGCTCGCTGGTTTCCATCTGCTCGGTATTCGGGTTGACCAGGAATTCTCCGTCTTTCAGACCAATGCGGACTGCGCCGACCGGCCCACCCCACGGGATGTCGGAAATCATCAGCGCCGCGCTGGCGCTGTTGATAGCCAGAATATCCAGATGAGTTTGCGAATCTGAAGACAGGGCGGTGATGACAATCTGCACGTCGTGCCGGTAGTTTTTGTTAAACAGAGGGCGCAGGGGGCGGTCGGTCAGGCGGCAGATGAGGATGGCCTCCTCACTGGGCCGGCCTTCCCGGCGGAAGAAACTGCCCGGAATCCGTCCGGCGGCGTAGAGTTTTTCTTCAAACTCTACGCTGAGGGGGAAGAAATCGATGCCTTCCCGTTCGTTTTTGGATGCGGTGGCCGCGGTCAAAAGGACGCTGTCGCCGGAGCGAACCAGCACCGAGCCACCGGCCTGTCCGGCCAGAAGGCCGGTTTCAAAAATGATGTCGTCGTTCCCCAGGCGGGCAACAAAACGATGGGCTTGAGGTTTTGACATTGTTAAGCTCCTTGAATGCCGCCTCTCCTGGGGTCAGGAACTGGAGAAAATGACAGAAACAACTAACAGTTGGGGTTAATTGCCTCTGTCCTTTTCACCAATTACCTGGCCCGCGGAGAAGCTGAATTTTGATAGTACAAATTTAAAATAAACGAGCAGAAGGAGATAGGGTATCTCGCCTCTACTCGTTTAATTTGCCTTGAGATTCCATTTGAGACTTACTTGCGCAGGCCCAGGCGCTGGATAACTTCCTGGTAGCGTGCCGGGTCTTTTCGCTTGAGATACTCTTGATGATGCCGCCGCTGGCCGACCAGCTTCAGCAGGCCGCGCCGCGAGCTGTTGTCGTGTTTGTGCTGTTTGAGATGTTCCTGCAGTTGGTTAATCCGGGCCGTAAGCAGAGCAATCTGCACTGCCGATGAGCCGGTATCTTTTTCATTAATCCTAAACTCTTCGATGATTCTTTGCTTTTCTTCCGCTGTAAGTGTCACTGCCGTTGCTCCTCTTCGTTGTCGGGCGATGAGCCGACGCGGTCTATCAGGCTCAGGCCCCTAGATTGTTTATCCATCGAGCAATTATATCACGATTGGCTGAAGAGGGCAAATATTTCGGCAGGGCAACCCGGTCAGCGTTTCAGTTCAAAAATGGCGACGGTGGCCCGGAGATTTTTGTCCCGTCGCACCGGGATGCGTTTGGCCCCTTGCAGGTAAATCTGGCGGGTGATGCGGATGCCGTGCTGTTGGCAGAACTCCCCCACATCGCGCACGGTGAGGGGCCGGGCACGCGGGCTGTCGAACCACGGCTGGGGCAGTCCCGGCGGAACGGGGACCCGGCCCGTCAGCAGAAAGCTGAGCCGGCACCGCCAGTAGCCCCAGTTGGCAAAGCTGACAATCGCCCGCCGGCCCACTCTCAGCATTTCGTTGAAAATCAGTTCGATGTCGTCCAGGTACGGCAGAGTCTGGCTGAGAATGACCGTATCAAATGACAGGTCGGGATAATCCCCCAGACCTTCGTCCAGGTTCCCCTGGCGCACGCTCAGCCCGCGTTTGACGCAGGAGAGCACGCCATCCTCAGATAGCTCAATCCCCCGCCCGGTGACCTGGTAGTTAGCCACCAGGTACTGGAGCAGTTCGCCGTCGCCACAGCCCAGGTCCAGGACCTTTTCGCCCGGTCGAATCAGTTCGGCGATGGCTTGCAGGTCTGGCCGCAGGTTGGAGATGGTGCTGTTGTTTTCCATAGTCTGTTTGAGCTGGTACGCGCAGGTTATTTGCTAACTGCCTGGGCCTCAACAACCGGCTTCGGCAGACGAATGCCGTTTTCCCTGACCACCCGGTCCAGGAAATCGGCAATCAGATGGGTCATGGTGTCGACTTCCAGCAAAAAGGCATCGTGGCCCCAGGTGGACTGCAGGTTGCAGTAGGTCACGTCCGCGCCGACCGCGGTCAGGGCGCTGACGATTTCTTTGGAATGGTAGGCCGGGTACAGCCAGTCGGAGGTAAAAGAAACCACCAGGGTGGTGATGTGCGCGCTGTTCACAAAGGCATCGGCCAGGCGCTGGTGGCCGTTGCTCAGGTCAAAATAGTCCATCGCCTTGGTGATGTACAGGTAGCTGTTGGCGTCGAACCGCTCGGTAAAACGGTTGCCGTTGTATTTCAGGTAGCTTTCTACGGCGAACTCGGTTTCAAACTCGTAGCCGTACCGCTCCCGCCCCTGGAGCCGGCGGCCAAATTTCTGGTGCATAGATTCTTCGCTGAGGTAGGTGATGTGCCCAATCATCCGGGCCAGAGCCAGACCGGTGTTGGGCGGTGTTTTGTCGTAGTAGTCGCCGTTGTGCCAGTTGGGGTCGGCGTAGATAGCCTGCCGGCCTACCTCGCTGAAGGCGATGAGCATTGGCGAGTGGCGGGCGGTGGTTGCCAGCGGCAGGGCGGCCCGGACCCGCTCCGGGTAGCTGACCATCCACTGCAGAACCTGCATGCCGCCCATACTCCCCCCGGCCACAGCCAGCAGGGTGTCGATGCCCAGGTGGTCAATCAGATGGCGCTGGGCGCGCACCATGTCGGCAATGGTAATCACCGGAAAGTTGAGGCCGTACGGCTTGCCCGTTTTGGGGTTGATGGAGCCTGGCCCGGTTGACCCCTGACAGCCGCCGATGACGTTGGAGCAGATGACAAAGTATTTGTTGGTATCAAAGGCTTTGCCGGGGCCGATGCAGTCGTCCCACCAGCCGGGTTTGGCATCGTTGGGGGTGTAGTAGCCGGCCGCGTGGGAGTCGCCGGAAAGGGCATGCAGGATGAGGATGGCGTTGGAGCGGTCTTCGTTGAGCTGGCCGTAGGTTTCGTAAGCCAGGGTAATTGGCCCCAGCGTTTCGCCGCTGTCCAGCGGCATGGGGGCATCCTGGGCAAAGGTAAAGTATTTGCGCTGAACTATTCCAACAGACCTTTGAGCTTGCATCACCGGTTCCTCCTGCGTTCGTACAATCGGGGCGTCGTTCCAATGCCAGAAAGATTACGCCTGCCGGGAGAAATTTGCAAATCCTCCCGGCAGGGTTATGTGAATGGGTCAGGGTAACAGTTTGTCTGCAGAACCGGTATTTCTATGCCGGTTCTGCTGTGGCTCAGGCTGAAGCCAGGGCCTGGTCCAGGTCCCACAGAATATCGTCGATGTCTTCAATGCCGATGCTCAGGCGGACAAAGTCGGGGGTAACGCCGGCCAGCTTTTGCTCTTCTTCAGAAAGCTGGCTGTGGGTGGTGCTGGCGGGATGGATGGCCAGACTTTTGGCGTCGCCCACGTTTGCCAGGTGGCTGAACAGCTTCAGGTTGTTGATGAAGTTTCGTCCGGCTTCCAGGCCGCCCTTGATACCGAAGCCCAAAATGGCCCCCGGCCCTTTGGGGAGATACTTTTTGGCCTTTTCGTAGTCGGGGTGGCTGGGCAGGCCGGGATAGGTGACCCAGTTTACTTTGGGATGGGCTTCCAGGAACTCGGCCACTTTCTGGGCGTTCTGCACGTGACGGTCCATGCGCAGACTGAGCGTTTCCAGCCCTTGCAGGAAGAGCCACGAGTTCAGCGGGGCCTGGCATGCGCCGATATCGCGCAGAATCTGCACCCTGGCTTTCAGGATGAAGGCCGGCGCGCCCAGCGAGGCGTACACCAGGCCGTGGTAGCTGTCGTCCGGCTCGGTAAAGTTGGGGAAGCGGCCGCTGGCGGCCCAGTCGAAGTTGCCGGCGTCTACAATCACGCCGCCGATGGCCGTGCCGTGCCCGCCGATGAACTTGGTGGTGGAGTGGGTGACAATGTTGGCCCCCCATTCGATGGGCCGGCACAGGTAGGGGGTGGCAAAGGTGTTGTCAATCATCAGGGGAATGCGGTATTCCCTGGCAATGGCGGCCACTTCTTCAAAGGGAAAAACATTGATGCGCGGGTTGCCCAGCGTTTCGCCGTACAGAATCTTGGTGTTGTCGCGGATGGCTTTGCGGAAATTCTCCGGGTCCGACGGGTCGACAAAAGTAACCTCAATGCCCAGCCGGGGGAAGGTGTAGTTGAACTGGTTGAACGTGCCCCCGTACAGGGTAGAAGCCGAAACAATATGGTCGCCGGCCCCGCAGAGGGTCAGAATAGCCATAGTCTGGGCCGCGTGGCCGGAGCTGGCCGCCAGCGCGCCCACCCCACCTTCCAGGTCGGCCATGCGCTGTTCCAGCACATCGGTGGTGGGGTTCATAATGCGGGTGTAGATGTTGCCCATCTCCTGCAGGGCAAACAGCCGCGCCGCGTGGTCGGTATCCTTGAACACGTACGATGTGGTCTGGTAGATGGGCACGGCCCGCGACCCGGTGGTCGGGTCTGGTTGCTGGCCGGCGTGAAGCTGACGAGTGGTAAACCCAAACTGACGCTCCTGATTTTGTGACATGGAAAAATCCCCCTTAAAAATGTAATATTTTCCCGGCAGCAATACAGGGTGACGCCAAAACCGGCTTTGTCACCCTGCATCGTTGCTCTGGTATCCGGTTGACCGCCTGCCGGCGGGTCGGTAAATTAGATGGAAAAATCTTCCCCCCGCCAGATACCGCCGTTGACGGCCTGGGGCAGGGGCTGTCCGTTGGCCTGGCTGTCCAGGCGGCGCTCCAGCTCCTCAACGTGAATCATCAACGCGTTCAGCGTTTTGCCGATAACGTCCGGCAGGAGGCCGTGCTCCAGGTCCGGGATGGACTGGGCCGGCCGCGGCTTACTGCGGATGACCACCTCGCCCGGAATCCCGACCACCACCGAGTTGGGCGGGGTCGATTTGACCACCACCGCGTTGGCCCCTATCCGGCAATCATCGCCGATGGTGATGTTGCCCAGAATCTTGGCCCCGGCCCCAACGACCACCCGGTTGCCCAGGGTAGGATGGCGCTTTTCCTTTTTCCAGCTTGTCCCGCCCAGGGTTACGCCGTGGTACAGGGTAACATCCTCGCCGATTTCGGTGGTTTCGCCGATGACGACCCCCATCCCGTGGTCGATAAAAAAGCCCGGCCCAATTTTGGCCCCCGGATGAATCTCAATGCCGGTTAGCCAGCGCATGATGTGAGATACCAGCCGGCCCAGCAGTTTGAAGTTGTGCCGCCACAGCCAGTGGGCCACCCGGTGTCCCCACAAGGCATGCAGGCCGGGGTAGCAGAGCAGAACCTCCAGCGTGCTTCGTGCCGCCGGGTCGCGCTGAAAAACGGCCTGAATATCACGGCGCAGTGTGCTGAACATTATACCACCTCCTTTTGAACGGATGAAGGCGGAGGGATGAAAGGAAAAGATAGAGAAGTCAACCTTCAACCTTCCAACCTTCAACCCCTAATCCCCCAGCCCGGCAAACAGGGCAGTGCTCAGGTAGCGTTCCCCAAACGAGGGAATGATGACCACAATCAGCTTGTCCTTGTTTTCCGGTCGCTTGGCGACCTGCAGAGCCGCCCAGGTGGCCGCGCCGGACGAGATACCTACCAGCAGGCCCTCTTCCTGGGCCATGCGGCGGGCCGTATCAAAGGCATCTTCACTCTTTACCCGCACCACCTCATCAATGATGCTGGTGTTGAGCACGTCGGGGATGAAGCCGGCTCCGATACCCTGGATGGGGTGCGGTCCTTTCTGCCCGCCCGACAGCACCGGCGACGCGTCCGGCTCCACGGCCACAGCCCGGAACGACGGTTTGCGGGCCT
Organism: Chloroflexota bacterium; assembly: GCA_003694775.1. GTDB lineage: Bacteria > Chloroflexota > Anaerolineae > 4572-78 > J111 > J111. The sequence continues at coordinate 9,789 of RFJV01000715.1, forward strand.
TGATAACCTCGGCCACGCCGGTAATGGTGCCGCCGGTTCCAACCCCCGCCACCAGGATGTCGACCTGCCCATCCGTGTCCCGCCAGATTTCCTCGGCGGTGGTTTTGCGGTGGATTTCCGGGTTGGCCGGGTTTTTGAACTGCTGGGGCATAAAGTAGTTCTCGTTGGCCGCAACCAGCTCTTCGGCCTTTTTGATGGCCCCGTTCATTCCCTCACTGCCGGGGGTCAGAATCAGTTCCGCGCCGTAGGCCCGCAGGAGCAAACG
>RFJV01000142.1 GCA_003694775.1 Chloroflexota bacterium
CAATGAGCCAATGAGCCAATTTTCAATGAGCCAATCAATTGAAAATTGAAAATTGAGAATTGATAATTGATAATTGACAGGAGCAGTTATGGTCGTTCTCAGAACGATTTTCCGTTTGACGCTGTTTATCATTGCCATTGCCGCGATTGTGGTTACTCTGGGGGCCGGGTATTGGGCGTTTTCATCCCAGACTGAAGCCGCCGCGGCATCCATTTCTCTGGGCGACCCGTCGTCGGTGGGGCGTTCGCCGCAGAACATCGAAGATTTTCTGCTGGGCTTTTACCTGCAAACCCGCGCCGATGCCATCACCCGTCCGGTATCGGACGACCCGACGCCGGTTCCCTTTACCGTGGAAGTGGGCGAAACCGCGGTCTCCATTGCCGCCCGGCTGGAAGAATTAGGACTCATCTCCGATGCCGGTCTCTTCCGCCTTTTCCTGCGCTACAACGGCCTCGACGCCTCCCTGGAGGCAGGGGATTACGAGCTTCGCCGCAATATGAATATGCGCGAAATCGCCGAAGCCCTGCAGAAGGCCAACTTTGAGGAAGTCACCGTAACCATCCCCGAAGGCTGGCGGGCCGAGGAGATTGCCGAACTGCTGACCCGCGAGAACATTATGGACGGCACCGAATTTCTGGCCTTTGTGCGCCAGGGGCAGGGCATCAACCATCCCCTGCTGGCGGACCGCCCCCCCGGCGCGTCGTACGAGGGTTATCTCTTCCCGGATACCTATCGCCTGCCGGTCAACGCCTCTCCGGAGGACCTGGTGACCCGGATGGTCGAAAATATGGCCGCCAAACTGCCGGCCAACACTATGGAGCTGGCCGCGGCCCAGGGGTACAGCTTTTTCGAAATTCTGACCATCGCTTCGATTGTGGAGCGAGAGGCTGTTCTGCCGGAGGAGCGCCCGCTCATTGCCAGCGTTTACCTGAACCGGCTGGCCCAGGGGATGCCGCTCCAGGCCGACCCGACCGTGCAGTACGCCATGGGCTACCAGACCGATACCGGCCAGTGGTGGAAAACACCGGTGACCCTGGAGGAGTACTCGCAGGTCGATTCGCCGTACAATACTTATCTGAACTACGGCCTGCCGCCCGGCCCGATTTCCAACCCCGGAGCAGATTCTATCATCGCCACCCTCCAGCCGGCCCAGACTAACTACCTGTTCTTTATGGGCTGTGGCGGCGAAGGGGCGCACCTGTTTGCCGAGGATTTCGAAACCCATGAGCAGAACGTGGCCGCCTGCAGTGGAGGCCAATAGGAGCTGTTGAATGACCAAAAAGTCGTTGGGATATGTGCGTCTGGAGTGGACCTGTCCGGCCTGCGGCACAAAAAATCCCGGTCCGCAGACCACCTGCCAGAACTGCGGTGCACCCCAGCCAGATGACCTGAAGTTCGACCTGCCGGTTCAGGCCGAGCTGGTCTCCGAGGCTGAGGAGCTGGCCAGGGCCAAAGCCGGGCCGGATATCCACTGCTACTACTGCGGAACGCGCAACCCGGCCACGGCAAAAACCTGCTCCCAATGCGGCGCACCGCTGGAAGAGGGCACTGCCCGTCAGCAGGGGGAGGTTATCGGCGCGTTTTCCGACAAGCCGGCGCCGCCGGTCATCTGCCCCAACTGCGGCGCGTCGAACGCGCCCAATGCACCGGTTTGTGCCCAATGCGGGGCCAGTCTGGCCGCCCCACCCCCCAAAGCCGAACCGGCCACCCCAAAACCGGTCCGCAAAAAAGCCGGCATTCTGGGAATTGGACTGGCCGCGGCCCTGGTTCTGCTGGTCTGCGCCGCCGGTATTGCCCTGCTAGTCTGGGCCAGCCGCACCGAGGCGGTAACCGGCCAGGTGGAGCAGGTTCAGTGGGAGCGGCAGGTCGCCATAGAGGCCCTGGTTCCGGTGACTTACGAGACCTGGCGCGCTGAAATTCCGGACGGCGCGGCGGTGGGCAACTGCACCCAGAAAGTGCATCACACCCAGGATGAACCGGCCCCCAATGCCGAGGAGGTGTGCGGTACTCCCTATGTGGTAGATACCGGCTCCGGCTACGGGGAGGTGGTTCAGGATTGCCGCTACCGGGTATATGCCGATTGGTGTGAGTACCAGGTTCCGGAGTGGCGGGTTGTGGACCGGGTAACGCTGAGCGGAAGCGATGGCAACCCCCGCTGGCCCGAACCGGCCCTGCAGTCCGGCCAGCGGCTGGGGCCGCGGCAGGAGCGGTACATCATTGTCTTTGCCGGCGAAGCTGGCCGGTATACCTACGAAACCAGCGACGAAACCCTGTTCCGGCAGGCGACGATTGGCAGTCGGTGGGTGCTGAAGGTGAACGCCTTCAACGCGGTCACCGCGATTGAGCCGGTTCAGTAGCCGGCTGGCCCAGGGATTCTTCTGCCCGACCCGCCGCGGTCGGGCTTTTTAATTGTGGGATGGGGGATAAAAAATTAAAAATTCAAAATTGAGAAGGGACCAGGTGGGGATTCTCGGCCAGCCACCGGGTCAGGCTGGGGACAATCTTCACCTTTGCCCCAATCCGGGTCCACTCGTACAGGGTTTTGGCGTCCTCATCGCTCAGGATGATACAGCCGTAAGAGACCCGCTGTCCCAGGTAGCCGTCCCACAGCTTGTAGCCGGTGTGTTTGACAATGGGCAGGGCGTGGATACCGTTCTGCAAAGGACCGGACCAGTAAATACCCATCCAGTACGGCATATCCAGGTTCCAGGTGCTGGCATAGGCGACATCGATTTTATTAAGAATCTCGAAGTCTCCGATGGCGGTATCCCGTCCCGGTTCTCCTGTAGAGACCACAAAATCAAAAACCTGTTTTCCTTTTTCAAACACCAGCATACGCTGTTCCGCAATGCCCACCACAATTAGCTGGTCCTGGGCGGAAGGAGAGGGCAGGGGGGTCTCCGGCGGCGTATCTGGAGCCAGGGCATAGGAGATGGCGGCCAACTGCTGGCGGGCCGCGGGCAGGTCCGGGCGGAGGGCAATAGCGGCTTCGATGGCCTGTTGGGCCTCTTTCAGATTGCCGGAGGCTTCTGCCGACAGGCCGTGGTTGTAGTAGGCGCTGTAGAGCAGGTCTATCAGATGGGGGTAGGTCTGGTCGCGGCGGAGGATGCTTTCAAACTGTTCGATGGCTTCCGGCCAGCGACCGGCCTGGTAATAATCCCGGCCCTGCAGATAGGCTGAGGCAAGCTGGTATTCCTGCCCGGCGCGGGTGTAGGTGGGATTGAGAGACAGGGTCTTTTCAAACAGGGGGCGGGCCTCTTCGATAAAGCCCCGGTTCCGAAGGGAAATGCCTTGCTGGAGATACGCATCGGCCAACTGCTGGGTCAGGGCGGGATTGTCAGGGTTCTGCTGGTACAGCGTTTCCAGCAGAGAAATCAGGCGGGGCCAATCGTGCCGTGTCCGGGCCGCTTCCAGTTCCGGCAGGTATGCCTGCAGGGTCTGGCTTTTATCCGGGGGGGCGGTTTTGGCAACAGCCTGGAACTGTGCCAGCACACCCCAAAAGAGGATTGCCACAGCCACGGCCAGCCCGGCCAGCACCAGCCCGACGGTGGTTCTGCTGGCCGCGAGTATGCTCAGCACCGGCTGTGCTGGCGGAGACGGCTTTCCGGTGTCGGTAGATGGCTGTTTTCGCGGTACAGCTTTCCGGGGGAAGCGGCGGGCCAGCCACTGCTCCACTTGCGGCAGGCGCGGATGGTCCGGATTGATGCTCTTTGCTTTTTCCAGGGCTTGCAGTGCCTCTTCGCGGGATTCTGCCAGGGCGACCAGCCACAGCCAGGCTTCCTGGTTGACCGGCTGGAGCGCGACCACGCGGCGCAAAATGTCGCGCGCCGCAATGTGCTGGCCTTTTCGGGCCAGCTCGATGGCGTATTCCAGTTTGTCTGCCGGCCACGCGGGCGGTTGGTCGGTGGAAGAAGGCATTTTACCCCTGAAATGTTAAAGACTGAACTCATTATATCAAAATCCAGGGACATCTGCAATCCTCACCGTAACAAGGGGTGCGTTTCAGATTGTTGCCTGTCCCGGCAGAACCGGGGATGGATTTTGCGTTTCTGGCCGTCCGCGAATACAACACGAACCCCCTACCGGGGACAGGTACACGAATGGATTCCTCGAAGATGTAGGACAACTGCTAGCAGTTGTCCTACCATCTCCCTGGCGGGGACAGGTCGTGTATTCGTGAAAAATTCGTGGATGGCTCCACTTACCAAAAAAATGAAACGCACCCGGTGGATGGCTGAACAGTTACGTGTATTCGTATATTCGTACATTCGTACATTCGTCTATTCGTATATTCGTGAAAAATTCGAGGATGGCTTCAGAAGCCCCCTAATCCTTATGTCCCATTGATAGAATGGTCGTGCCCGTGTTATAATTTCCGTAGCCGGTTGAGGATTCTAATGTAGATACGGATTTTTCTATGCCAAAAACGATATTTCAAGAACAAACCATCGAAGATAGTCTGTTGGGGATACCCTTCTTTAAGGGCCTGCCGCGCCACGCTCTTAAGGCTATCGCCAGCAAGCTCAGACGGGTAGCGCTGGAAAAAGGGGCCGTTGTCTTCACCGAAAACAGCCTGGGCGATTCGATGTACCTGATTGAATCGGGGCAGGTAAAGGTATCGGTTACCGCGGAGGATAGTCAGAAAGAGAAAATCATCAATTATCTGGGGCCTGGCAATTTCTTTGGTGAAATGGCCTTACTGCTGAACCAGCGCCGGACGGCAACCGTCACCGTCACCATCGACGCCGAACTGCTGGTTCTGCACAAAAAGGATTTTGACGAACTGCTGGCCGAATACCCGGAAATTTCCCTGCAAATCACCCGCGAATTGAGCCGTCGGCTGAGCGATGTGGTGACAGAAATCAAGCGCCGCCCCGGCTACGCCCTGACCGCCGTTATCGGCGATGAGGCCTGGAGGCTGGCCGAAGAAGTGCACCGCCTGACCCGTCAGCGGGTGGTGCTGTACAATATCACCGGCAAGAGTCTGGCGGACCGGGTAAAATCGGCTTTTCAGCAAGACAGTCTGGCTGTTCTGGAAGACCACCCAGACCTGACCAGCGATGACCTGGTGGATATGCTGAGCAACCTGATGGAGCAGTACGATTGGGTGCTGGTCGGTGTGCCGGAAACTTACTCCGAGGTGAATGCCAAAGCTCTGCGTCTGGCCCGTGCCCTGGCTGTCTTCCCCGGCCATACGCCGGAGTGGGTCGGCGAGGCGTTTGAGGGGCCGGTTTTTCCCTGCGATGGCAGTGACGAAGCCGTAGGGCGGATTGCCCGCAAAATTACTGCTCGTGTGGTCGGACTGGCCCTGTCCAGCGGCGGGGCACGGGGGATTGCCCACGTGGGCGTTCTGCAAACCCTCATTGAGGCCGGTATCCCCATTGATATGGTGGCCGGAACCAGCGCCGGCTCCCTGTTTGGCGGGCTGTATGTGTGCGGCAAAACCCCGGCGGAAATCGCCGATTTTGCCCGCAACCTGCCCCGGCTCATCAGCCTGAAGAGCGGCTTGTGGGACCCCAAGTTCAAACGCCCCTGGGACGGCCTGATAAAGGGCGACCGCACCCGGCGTTTCCTGGACCGGCAGTTCAATCACGCCACTTTTGCCGACACCCGGATTCCGTTCTACGTGGTGGCCGCGGATGTGATGGCCGGTGAGGAAGTCGTTTTTGAATCCGGCCCCCTTGCCGACGCGGTACGGGCCAGCATTGGTATCATTGGGATTTTTTCTCCCTACCGGCTCAATGGCCGCTACCTGATTGACGGCGGCGCGGTCAATCCGGTCCCGGCCAGTGTGCTGGCCGAAAAAGGGGCCAACATCATTATCGCTTCCAGCGTGATTCCTTCTCTGGAGGAGGAGCGCCTCCGCGGGCAGACCTCCATCTACCGGCAGATGAAGCCGCTGAATTTTCTCGGTGTGCTGAGCAACATGATGTCTATTATGGAGCGCGAAATTGTCAAAACCCGGATGACGGATGTGGATGTGCTCATCAAGCCTCAGGTTGGGCTGTTCACGGCGATGGATTATGAGCGGGCAGATGCGTTTATCAAGCTGGGACAGGAGGCCGCGGCCCAGCAGGTCGAAAAAATTCAGGCTCTGATTCTCAGCGGGTCAGACTGATGAACGGGTGTCTCCAGGAAAGGCAAATGGTCCCTTCCGGCAAAATGGATATGGATGCAGACAACCTTCAGCGGCAGTTCAGCCGGCTTCAGTCAGACCTGCAGAAAGCCAGGGATAGAATCTCTGCCTTGCAGGTCATCCACGAGGTAGCGGCCTCACTGACCAGCGAGCTGAACCTGTCGCCGCTGTTGAAAAAAATTCTGGCCCAGGCCGTCGCCGTGATGGAGGCGTCGGCGGGGTCGTTGTTATTGTGGGACGAAGCGACCGATGAGCTAGAGTTCGCCGTGGTGGAAGGCGGCGGCGGCGAGAATCTGGTCGGCGTACGGATGGGGCGGGATAAGGGGATTGCCGGCTGGGTGGCAACCCACCGCGAGCCGTTGATTGTGGACGATGTGTCTGCGGACTGGCGCTACTACCCGGATATTGGGGAGGCGGTCAATTTCAAGCCGACATCCTTGCTGTGTGTCCCGATGATTTCGCATAATCGTCTAATTGGCGTTCTGCAGGTTATGCACCACCTGCCGGGGCGCTATTTTGAGGAAGCCGACCGCCAGCTGTTGACGACCTTTGCCCACCATGCCGCCATCGCCATTGAAAATGCCCGGCTGTACCAGAGCCTCAAGGAAGAACGGGACCACCTTGTGGCGGTTGAGGAAGAAGTCCGCAAGCGATTGGCCCGCGACCTGCACGACGGCCCCACCCAACTGCTGGCTTCGGTAGTGATGAGCCTGTCTTTTATCCGGCAGTTGCTGGACGGCGCGTCGGACCTGGCTACGTCCGAACTGGAGCAGTCGCTGGCAACGGCAGAACTGGCCCTGAAACAGCTCCGGGGACTGCTGTTCGACCTGCGTCCGGTGATTCTGGAAACGCAGGGGCTGGTGCCGGCGCTGGAAATTTACGCCGAGCGGTTGCGCGAAACGGAAGGCTTGAACATTACCCTGGATATTGGCGACAATCTGGGCCGGTTATCGCCGCGGGCGGAAAAGGCTGTGTTTTCTATTGTTCAGGAGGCCGTGACCAATGCCCGCAAGCACGCCGACCCTCACTGCGTTGCGGTCACTCTGCGCCTGGACCGGGATGCGGATACTTTTACCGTGCAGGTGATGGATGACGGGGTGGGGTTCGATGTGGAGCAGGTGAGAAACCAGTACGGCAAGCAGGGTAATCTGGGGTTGGTGAATATGGACGAGCGGGCCGAGATGGTCAACGGTACGCTTCAGCTCCGGTCAGAACAGGGGGTTGGCACGACCGTCACCCTGACCATTCCGTACAGGGAAAATTCTCTGGAAGCAGAACAGGACACGTAAGCCATGGCAAACTCCTTTTTCCTTCGATTACTCCTGGGACATCTCATCGGTGATTTCATTCTTCAGCCTTACTGGCTGGTGCTGGCAAAGCGTTCCGGCTGGAAAGGTCTCATCATCCACGTGGGGGTGGTCACGTTTATCACGGCCATTCTGGTATGGGCCGTGATTCCCGGCTGGTGGA
>RFJV01000716.1 GCA_003694775.1 Chloroflexota bacterium
ATTTTCAGGGGAGGCAATCCATTCGTGTATTCGTGTTGTATTCGCGGACGGCCAGAAACGCAAAATCCATCAAAAATTTGAAACGCACCCCTTTCGACACGGACACTTCCCTTCTGCCTTGAATCGTTTTATAATGAGACAGAGGAGGCAGTAGATTATGGCAAAATACATCGGTATCCTGACCGCCGGGGGCGACAGCCCCGGTCTGAACGCGGCCATCCGGGCCATCGGCAAGTCGGCCATTGGTACGTATGGGATGCGGGTTATCGGCTTCCGGGACGGCTTCCGGGGATTGATGGAAAACCGTACGGTGCGCCTGGAAGGCGCCGCCCTGTCCGGCATTCTGACCCTGGGGGGGACTATTCTGGGAACCAGCCGCGACAAGCCCCACAAAATGCCGATGGGCGGCAAATATATGGACATGACCGACGTCATTGTGGACAACTACCATACCCACCACCTCGACGCTCTGGTGTGCCTGGGCGGGGGCGGCACGCAGAAAAACGCCTTCCGGCTGGCCCAGAAGGGGTTGAATATCGTCACCCTGCCCAAAACCATCGATAACGATGTGGCCATGACCGACGTCTCCTTTGGCTTCGATACCGCCCTGAGCATTGCCACCGAGGCCATCGACCGCCTGCACAGCACTGCCCACAGCCATCACCGCATCATCGTGGTCGAAATTATGGGCCACAATGTGGGCTGGCTGGCCCTGGGCGCGGGCATTGCCGGCGGCGCGGATGTCATCCTGATTCCGGAAATCCCCTACGATGTCAACGTGGTAGCCGAGGCCATCCGCCGGCGGGTGCACGGCGGTAAAAATTTCAGCATTGTCGCCGTGTCTGAGGGGGCAATGTCCAGAGAAGATGCCCAGGCGCTGGAGGAGGCTCGCCGGGCCAAAGAGAAAGCAGAAAAAAACGGCGACAAAAAAGCCCGCAAAAAGGCCGCCGAACGGCTGAAGGCGCTGGAAGCCCAGCGCGGCCAGAGTACCCAGCAGTTGACCCACCAGCTAGAAGCGCTGACCGGCCTGGAAACCCGGCTGACCATCCTGGGCCACGTTCAGCGGGGCGGCACGCCTTCCGCCGCAGACCGTCTGCTGGCGACCCGCCTGGGCACGGCCTGCACTGCCCTCATCAACGAGGGCGTCTACGGGGTCATGGTCGCCGCCCGCGGGGACGGCGCGGAGCCGGTGCCGCTGGAGCAGGTCGCCGGAAAACGCAAAACCGTGCCCCTGGACCACCCCTGGATTGAAAGCGCCCGCCGGGTGGGGGTCAGCCTGGGGGATTGAGCACCGGATTCTGGCCGAACACCGGCCCGTCCAGACAGACCAGCCAGCCTTCGCCCACCTCACAGCTACCGCACAGGCCAATACCACAGCGCATATACGCTTCCCACGCTAATTGAACCGCCGCGCCGGCCTGCCGGCACACCTCGTCTACCGCGGCCAGCATGCCCGTGGGGCCGCAGGCGTACACCGCCGGCGGGCTGTCTGCCGCGGCCAGCAGGTCGACCAGCACCGCTGTCACCACCCCCGCCCGGCCCGCCGACCCGTCCTCCGTGGTCAGATGGGGGCTGATACCCATCTGCTCAAACTCTTCCCCCAGCAGAAGGTCAGCACCGGTTTTAGCCCCGATGACCACCTCCACCGTGTGGCCGGCGGCTTGTGCCTGCCGGGCCAGAAACAGCAAGGGCGCCGTCCCATACCCCCCACCGACCAGCACCAGCTTCTGCCGGCTTCCCTCTGGCGGCAGGGTGAACCCCCGCCCCAGCGGTCCTCTCAGCCACAGCCGGTCGCCGGGACGGAGGGCATGCACCGCCTGGCTGAATGCCCCCACCGCGGCCACGGTCAGCCGTACGGGCGACGCGCCGGCCAGGCTGAACGGTTTTTCGCTCAGGCCCGGAAGCCAGGCCATCACAAACTGGCCGGGCCGGGCCGGCATCTCCTGGTCAAAAAAGAAACTGCACACCGAACGGTTCTCCCGCCGGACTTCCACCAGCCGGAAAGGCCGGGGCAGGCCGGAGGAGCCGCAGACATCCTTCCGGTTCATCGGTGGCACACCCCCCGTATGGCTTCAACAGACGGGTAGCCGTACTGCTTCATCAGGGCGACCAGCTCCCGCCCGATTTCCTCAAATGCCGATACTCCCCGGTAGCATACCGCGGAGCCAACCCCTACCACTGTTGCCCCGGCCATCAGCATCTCGGCCGCGTCCCGTCCGGTTGACACGCCCCCCACGCCGATAATGGGAACGGCGACGGCGCGGCGGATTTCGTACACACAGCGCAGGGCAATCGGTTTGAGGGCCGGGCCGGAAATGCCGCCTACCCGGTTCGACAGCACCGGCCGGCCCGCGGCCGCGTCGATGACCATCCCCGGCATGGTATTGACCGCGGTGATGGCGTCTGCGCCGGCTTCAACCACCGCGGCGGCAATACGGGCAATATTGGGAACATTGGGGGCCAGTTTGACCGCCACCGGGCAGGTCACCTCCTGCCGGACGGCCCCGGTTACAGCCGCGGCGCTGTCCGGCAGGGCGGCAAACGGCGTGCCGAACTCGTCGCTGACATTGGGGCAGGAGATGTTCACTTCCAGCAGGTCTGGCCCGGCCTGTTGGATTATCCGGGCGACCTGCCGGAATTCCTCCACCGTTCCGGCAAAGATGCTGGCAATCAGCGGGACACCCAATGGCTGGAGCAACCGGCGGGTGGCCCGCAGGACTTCCACCTCTGCCGCCGCGCCGGGGTTGGTCAGGCCGATGGCGTTTATCAGCCCGCCGCCCCAGTCCAGGGCGGTGGGGTTGGGATGGCCTTCTCTGGGGCGCAGGCTACAGCTCTTGGCTGTGACCATCCCGGCCCCGGCGCGGGCGGCGCGGGCCATCAGGGCCGGGCTGGTGCCGATGATACCGGACGCCAGCACCAGCGGCGACGGCAGATTAAAATCCAGAAAACGGCAGGCCAGCAGAGGGTCGGGCATCGGTTCAGGCCCGTCCCAGCACCGCGGCCAGCAAGGCCATGCGGATGTACATTCCGTTCTGCACCTGCCGGAAGTAAGCGGCGCGGGGGTCGGCATCGACCGCGTAGTGAATCTCTCCCACGCGGGGCAGGGGGTGCATCACAATCATTTTTTGCTTGGCCCGTGCCATCAGCTCCGGGGTGATTTCGTAGTGGTCTTTGACCTCTTCGTACTGGGCCAGGTCGGAGAAGCGTTCTTTCTGCACGCGGGTCACGTACAGCACATCCGCATTTTCGATGACATCGGCCACATCGTGGGTTTCGCGCACGTCCAGACCGGCATCGATGACCTCGTTCATGATGGTCAGCGGCAGGCGCAGAATTTCCGGCGAGACAAACCGCAGACTGACCTTGTACTGCAGGAGCAGTTTGGTCAGGGAGTGGACGGTGCGCCCGTAGCGCAGGTCGCCCACCATGGCGATTTTCAGGCCATCGATGGTGCCCAGTTCATCCTGGATGGTGAACAGGTCCAGCAGGGCCTGGGTGGGGTGCTCGCCGGCCCCGTCTCCGGCATTGATGACCGGCACGCTGGCGTAGTCCGCGGCCAGTTGGGCGGAACCAATTTCCGGGTGGCGGAGGACAATCACGTCGGCGTACTGCTCCAGGGTGCGGACGGTATCGGCCAGGGTTTCGCCCTTGCTCACCGAGCTGAACTGGACCCCCTGGGTAATGGGGATAACACTGCCGCCCAAACGTTCCATCGCCGCGATGAACGAGGCGCTGGTGCGGGTGCTGGGTTCGTAGAACAGACAGGCCAGCACGAATCCCTTGAGCAAATCGCTGGCCCCGACCCGCTTGACCATTGCCCGCATTTCGCGGGCGCGGGTGAAGATGTAGTCCAGCCTGGGCCGGTCAAACTGGGACACCGAGATGACGTCCTGCCCGGTAAACCCGTTGCCGGTGTGCCGGGGGGCAGGAACATCGTCCAGGTTGAACAGAGGGGTTAAAGTTTTTAGGGTGCTCATTGGTTTTATGCCTCCAAAATAGTTGGTTAGTTTGAGAGTTTGGGAGTTGGGGAGTTAATTTTGAATGTTGAATGTTGAATGTTGAATGATAAATTGTTCATCCCTCATCCCTCATCCCTCATCCTTCATCCCTTCTCCCCCCTCCACCTCGACACCCTGCTGGCGCAGGACATCCAGAATCTGGCGCAGGGTGAAGGCGGTGCGAAGCTCAATTCCGTGCCGGTGCAGGGCCTGCCGGGCGCCCTGCTCCCGGTCTACCAGGGCGACCACGTGGCTGACCCGCAGGCCGGCGGCTTGCAGACGGTCGGCGGCTTGCAGAACACTGCCGCCGCTGGTCACCAGGTCTTCGATGACCACGACCGTTTCGCCGGGGGCGAAATTCCCTTCGATGGGCTGGGCTGTGCCGTGGTCTTTGATTTCCTTGCGCGGGTAGATGAGCGGTTTGTTGACCGCCAGCGCCGCGGCCGCGCCGAGGGTGAGGGCGGCGTAGGGGGTGGCGGCCAGCCGGTCGTAGGTCAGGGGGCGGAGCAGGTCGGCGTAGATGTGGGCCGCGGCCCGCAGAAGGTCGGGCCGGGACATAATGCGGCGCAGGTCGATATACAGGGAGGACTGCCGGCCTGAGGCCAGGGTAAACCGTCCAAACCGGACACAGCCGACCTGGTGCAACTGCTGGATGAAGTCCGCATAGGCCGGTTCGTCTGCCGGGGGGGTGATGTTCTGCCGGGCCAGGTTGATTTGCCGGCGCAGGTCGTCCGCCGCGGCGCGGGGGTCCGGGCTGTAAATGATGCTCCGCGAGGCGGGGATAATCAGGCCGCGCCCATCGGTAGAGAGACCGGCTTGCAGAGCGGCTGACAAACTGCCGCCCTGCGCGCCTACGCCGGGGGCCAGAATCCACCGGTCGGGGGCCAGACGGCGGATGTGGGCCAGGCGGTCGGGATAGGTCGCGCCGACCACCAGCCCCACCTGCGACGGGTCGCCCCAGGTTTGGGCCTGCCGGGCGGTGTGCTCGAACAGCCGCGGGCCGGACGGGTCGCCAAATTCCTGCAGTTGCCCGGCAGAGGGGTTGGAGGTGTGGCACAGGACAAAGACGGTTTTGCCGGGATAGGCCAGGAAGGGGCGGATGCTGTCTGCGCCGAGGTAGGGGCTGAGGGTGACGGCATCGGCCTGCAGGGTGTCGAACACGCCGCGGGCGTAGGCTGTGGCTGTAGAGCCGATGTCGCCCCGCTTGGCGTCGAGCAGAACGGGGATGTCCGGCGGAACCGCGGCGATGGTTTGCCGGAGCGCGGCCAGCCCCTCCGGACCAAACTGCTCGTAAAAGGCGATGTTGGGCTTGTAACAGCACACCAGGTCCGCGGTTTGCTCGATGATGGCCTGTCCCCAGCGGAGCAGGGCCGCGGCAGGGTCTTGGGACAGGTTGGAAAACCGGTCCGGGTAGGTGTAGGGGTCCGGGTCCAGCCCGACACAGAGCAGGGAATCGTGGCCGGTGATGGCGTTGGTCAGCTTTTCGATAAAAGAGGCAGATTTTTTCATGGCAGAACCTTTCCTGTTCCGGGTTTTGCCAGCAGTCGCTGGCTTTTTTGGGGCCGGTTGGCATCGAAGACGGTCTGGCCGCGCAGAACGGTGCGCACCAGCCGCCCGGTGACGGTCATTCCGGCAAAGGGTGTCCAGCCGCAGAGGGTGAAGAGATTTTCACTGCTGATGACATGCCGGGCGCGGGGGTCAACCTCAATAAAGGTGTCGGGCTGGGGCGGCAGGTTGAAGATGCGCCGCGGGTTGGTCGCCATCAGCTCGACCAGCCGGTCGAGGGAGAGCCGGCCCTGGTGGACGGCGGTCAGCATGAGGGGCAGGGCGGTTTCCAGACCGGGAACGCCGGGCGGCGGCGGGTCGGCCTGCTTTTCGGCCAGGGTGTGGGGCGCGTGGTCGGTGGCGATGCAGTCGATGGTGGTGGAGATGTGCCGCCACAGGGCCTCGACATCCTCCGGTTCGGCCAGGCGGGGGCGCATATCGCCCAGCGGTCCCAAGCGGTCGGTGTCGCCGCGGGTGAGGAAGAGGTGGTGCGGGGTCACTTCGCAGGTTACGGGCAGGCCTTGCTGTTTGGCCGCGGCTATCAGTTCGATTTCCGTTTTGCGGCTGATGTGGCAGAAGTGGACCGGACGGCGGAAGGCCGCGGCCAGGCCAATGCCAACCGCCACGCTCTGGCCTTCGGCGTGCATGGCGATGAGTTTGTGCCGCGGCCAGCGGCGGAAGCAAGCCAGCAGGGTGGGCAGGTCGTCTACGCGGAGGGGGCCAAAGGTGTCGTTCAGGTAGATTTTCAGGCCCACCGTGCCCGCGGCCAGGCCGGGCAGGTCGTCCAGGCGGTGGGCGCTGGCGCCAGCAAAAAGCCCAACGTCGCATAAAATGGCGAGTTGGGCTTTTTGGCGAGTCTGGTCAATGATGGAACGGTCAATCAACGGGGGGTGGGTGTTGGGCATTGCCAGAATAGTGGTGAATCCTCCGGCCAATGCCGCCGCGGTGCCGGTGGTGAAGGTTTCCTTGTGCTCACCGCCCGGCGTACGCAGGTGGGTGTGGATGTCGGCCAATCCCGGTAGCTTCAGCAGGGTCATCGGACTCCTCGTATAAAACAGCCTTTGTGGGGCGACATTAATGTCGCCCTACGGATTCCTCTTGTAAACAGCACCGGCGGCACAAAAAACGTCCCGATTCTGTAGGAATCGGGACGTTGATTCTCCGCCGATGCTGTTAAGTGACAGACGGTTTTCGGTTGGTTTCACACTGCTTCCCCCAATGCGGTACACCAAGCAAATATAATACCCCAGCCGGCGGGAGGAGGCAAATTTCAGCGACCGGGCGGAACGATTTCTCCGGTGATAAGCCCGCGCACCGTGGCGACCAGCAGGTCGTGCTCTACCTGGTGCACCCGTGTGGTCAGGCTGTCCAGGGTGTCGTTGGGGTAGATGGGGACCTGCCGGGTTGCCAGCACCGGCCCGCTGTCTACGCCTTCGTCCGGCACCAGGTGCACCATCACCCCGGTGTGGTCAATCTGGCCCTGGTGGTAGGCTTCAAAGGCGCGGGCAATGGCCTCAACGCCAGGGAACTGCCCCGGCAGGGCGGGGTGCAGGTTGACTACCCGGTTGGGGAACCGGCTCAGGAAGTTCATGGTCAGAATGCGCATCCAGCCGGCCAGAATGACCCAGTCGGG
>RFJV01000717.1 GCA_003694775.1 Chloroflexota bacterium
CAATCTCCAATCTCTAATCCCTAATCTCCAATCTCCAATCTCCAAATTATCCGGTATTGTAATTTATCTCATTATATCATAGAATATTGTAGGGATGGGGTTAGTCCGAATCATCGTATACTGGAGCTTATTTCTGAATGGCCCAAACTGGTAATTCCGAACAGGAAGCCGAAATTCTGCAGGTCATCGTACACGCTGGTCCGCTGGCGGGCAAAGCCTTTCTGCTGACCGGCGACCAGATGACCTTTGGCCGCGACGCGGATAACGATATTGTGCTGGATGACGACCAGGTATCCCGTCACCATGCCCGGCTGTACCGCGATGGCAACCGGGTCATTCTGGAAGACCTGGGCAGTACCAACGGAACGCTGGTCAACAAACAGCGTATCAGCGGCCCGCACGTTTTACAACCGGCAGACATCATCACGATGGGGTCGTCGGTATTTGGGGTGCGCGGCTTCTCCGCGCCCAGCACCGTGGGCGTAACTGCGGTATCGCCCACCCCACCGACCTACACTGCACCGCCGGCCATGTCCGGCCAGCCGCGGGCACGCCGGCAGGCCAGGCCGGCAGACCGTCCGGCCCCAAAAAGCAACGGCAGTACGCTGATGATTGTCAGCATTGTGGTGGTGGGAGTGCTGGTGCTGGCCGCGGCGCTGGTAACGGCCTATTTTCTGACCAACACCTTTGGCGGCACGTCGGCCCAAATTCCGACGGCGGTGATTACCGCGCCCCAGAACGGCAGTCAGGTGGCGGTGGGCGAGCCGGTGGCGGTGCAGGTCACTGCTTCCGACCCGTCGGGGGTGCGCCGGATGGAGCTGTGGGTCAGCGGGGTCAAGACGGCAGAGGCGGTCAGCCCGGCCGCGGCGGGTCAACCGGTTTTGACCGCGGTGTTTGAGTGGGTTCCCCCCGCACCCGGAAGCTACACCCTGGAACTGCGGGCCTACAACCGCCAGGACCAGATGAACGTGCCGGCCATTATCACGGTGCAGGCAGTAGGGCAGGCGGTTGAATCAACGCCGACGCCAACCTTGACGCCTGCTCCACCCACGCCGACCGTTCCTACTACACCTCTGCTGACCACCAAAACCGACCTGAACGTGCGCATTGGGCCAGGGCTAAACTACGATGTTATCGGGCTACTGCCGGTCGGGGCCAGCACCGACATCCTTGGCCGTTCCGAAGACGGGGAATGGTGGCAGATTCGCTTTACGCCTGCCGCAGACGGTCTGGGCTGGGTGTCGGCAAAGCCGGAATTTTCTACGGCCATCAATACCGATGGTCTGCCGGTAGTGCCTGCACCGGCAACGCCAACGCCTTTCCCAACGGCCACGCCTACCCCCACCGAAACGCCGACCGAAACGCCCACCCCGCCGCCTACCGCCACCCTCACCCCTACGCCCTCCCCCACGCCGACCAGCCCGGCGGAGACGGTGGTCATCGAGTTCAGCGTGTCGCCCGACCGGATTGAAGGGGGAGAATGCGTTGAAATTGGCTGGAACGTCAGCGGGGTGAAGGCGGTTTATTTTGGAGATGAGGGCGTGGTGGGGCAGGACAGCCGCACCGACTGTCCCAAAGAGACCACCACCTACCGTTTGCGGGTCATTCTAAAGGATGATTCGGAGCAGGTGGAAGAACGGACGGTAACGGTCCTCAACCCCATTTCGTCGACCGGCAAACTGAGCATCGACCCCAACCAGACGGTAGATTTCGACCGGGGCCAAAGTCCGGGGGATGATTTCATCCTGAAAATCGACGGCAGTGTACGGCAGTTTGCCGTTTTGTCCGGCGTGCAGTTGGCCCCGATGCGGGTGGTCGGCAGTCTCAAGGAGCTGGCGCTGTCGGAATGTGCCGCGGCGACGTTTGGGGTGTATACTTTTATCGATGGCAGTGACTCGCCGCCAGACCCGAACAACGCCCTGGTAATGGGCCGGTCGGCCTGCTACCGCACCAACGAGGGACGGCTGGGAAAACTCCGCTTTTCCGATGTCTCTAACGGTAAGCTGACGGTGGAATGGCTGACCTGGAAATAATACCCGGCCCGGTTGAAGAAGGGCCAGAACAATGAATTGAAGGAGGCGCGCGTATGTACAACGACGAACCGACCATGATGGGGCCTCGACGCGCCAATGCTTCGGTGGTGGTTCGGCAGGGTGTTCAGGCCGGGATGAGATTCCCCATCCTGGCCCACCAGGTGGTGCTTGGCCGGGAAGAAAGCACCGATATTACCTTGCAGGACCCGGAAGCCTCGCGCCGCCATGCGCTGATTAGCTGGCAGGGGGGGCAGTATGTCATTGAGGACCTGGGAAGCACCAACGGTACATTTGTCAACGGGGTGCAGATTACCGGTCCCCAGACCCTCCAGCCCGGCGACAGCATCGGTATTGGGCAGACAACGCTGGTATTTCACCTGGAAGGCGAACAGGCTCGCCGTCCTCCGTCTGCACCAATGCCCCAGTACGCCGCGGCCCAGCCGGAAGGCAGAAGCAAAACCACCCAATATCTGCTGTATGGGGTAGGGTGCTTGCTGTTCCTCTGCATCTGCTCGCTGTTGGCCGGGGCCACCGCATTACTGCTGAACCCGGACCTGCTGAACCAGGTTTTTTGATAAAAGGAGATTGGCGATTAGGGATTAGAGATTAGAGATTGGAGATTGGAGATTGAAACCCGATAACTGCCAAACTCTCCAATTCTTTAACTCCCGAACTAACCAACTCCCCAACTACTTTCACGAGGTTGCTGAATGGAAATTCTCTGGTACGGACATGCCTGTTTTCGATTGAAAGATAAAAATTCCACGATTATCACCGACCCGTACGACGCCAGTCTGGGGTTGTCGCTGGGCCGGCTCAAGGCCGATATCGTGACGGTCAGCCATGATAACCCCCATCACAACAACGTGGCCGCGGTCAAAAAAGCCAGGATTATCGACAGCCCCGGTGAATATGAAATTGGGGGAACCTTCGTGACCGGCATCAATCTGTCGCCCCCCAGAAAAAAAGATGGCGTCCAGAAATTGAACAACATCTTTGTCTTCCGGATGGACAGCATCAATATCTGCCATTTGGGTGATTTGTCTCACGTCCCCACCCAAACCCAGGTAGAAGACCTGGAGAATATCGACATTTTGCTGGTGCCGGTCGGGGGAGGCCGGGCCTTGAACGCATCCCAGGCCGCGGAGGTCATCAGCCTGATTGAGCCGGCCATTGTGATTCCGATGCATTACCGGCTTCCCAACCTGGCCATCAAGCTGGACCCGGTGGACAAGTTCCTGAAAGAGATGGGCATTACCCGCCCCGACCATCTTGATTCTCTCAAAATAAGTAAAAGCAGTTTACCCGATGAAATGCAGGTAGTCCTGCTGAAGCCGAAAATATAGTTTTATTGTAACTGCTCAGGTCAACAGTAAAATCCGGTAAAGCACCATCAATTCCGGCCATCTCACGTAAAACGTAAATCGTGACTCGTAATTTTCCGTCCTTACGCTTTACGTGTCACGCTTTACGCTTGTTGGCCGAGAATAAGGTCAATTTCAGAAATAGCTCGCTCAAAACGCAGAGTCAACATTGCTGTGGAACAACAGCCCAACGCCGAACAGAATATCCAGATGAACAACGGTGAAAGTGGTGAGATTTTGCCGGAAAGCAAACCTGTCCGCCGCTTCGACTGGCGCTGGCTTATTGCCGGCACTGCCCTGGTGGTCATTGGGGTGTTGGGGTACCCCTTCTGGTCCGGTGGACAGACCTCCGTTCAGCCGACAGACCGGCCAGCCTCTGCCGCCTCCAAATCTGCCGAAAATTATTTCAAACAGGGCAATGAATATGTCCAGAACGGGCGCTGGGCTGAGGCGGTCGATGCCTACCGGCAGGCCATTGCCCTGGACCCCAACTTCCAGCCGGCTTACGTCAATCTGGGCGTGGCCTACTACCAGTTGGGCCAGTTCGACCTGGCCGCGGCCCAGTACGAAAAGGCCCTGGAGCTGGTGCCCGACGATAACGAAACCGCTTACAACCTGGGCGCACTCTACCTTCAGCAGGCCCTTTCTGCCGGAAGCCAGCCCGATGCAGACCTGCTCCGGCAAGCCGTGGCCCATCTGGAAGGCATTCGGGAGCGCGACCCGGATATTGTCCAGACTTATTTCAGCCTGGGAGTGGCGTATTTTTTCCTGGGACAAAAAGAGGCCGCGGTGCAGGCCTTTGAAACCTTCCTGGAACGGGGCGGCGGGCAGGATGAACGGGC
>RFJV01000718.1 GCA_003694775.1 Chloroflexota bacterium
ACTTCCCAAAAGTCAATCCCCATCCGCTCCGACAAAATTGCCAGTTCGTTGACCAGGGCGATGTTCACACTGCGGAAGATATTTTCCAGCAGTTTGGTCATCTCCGCGGCCCGCGGGGAAGAGACCAGATGCACCTGGGGGGTCAATTTGGACAGCAATCTGGCGGCCAGTTCGGTAGAAGCCGGGTTAATCCCGCCGACCACCTTGGGCGTGTTTTCCACTGTAAAATCCCGCCGTCCGGGGTCGATGCGCTCTGGCGAAAAGGCCAGAAAAAAATCCTCCCCGGCCCTGAGACCGGTCTTTTCCAGCGCCGGCTGGACAATTTCTTCTGTGGTGCCGGGATAGGTGGTGCTCTGCAGAATAATTAGCTGGCCGGGCCGCAGGCGGGGTGCAATTCCCTCCGACGCCTGCCGGACAAAGGTCAGGTCCGGGGCCTTCATCGAATCGAAGGGGGTGGGCACACAGATGAAAATGGCGTCCACCTCCCGGAGCGCGTCGTAGTCTCCGGTGGCAAACAGCCGTCCCTGCTCCACCAGCGGGGCCAGGTCAGAGGTCGGCACGTCGGGAATCAGGCTGACCCCCCGGTTGACCGCGTCCACCTTGGTCCGGCTGACATCCACACCGGCCACCCGGTAGCCGCACTTGGCCATTCCCACGGCCAGCGGCAGACCTACATACCCCAGCCCAATCACTCCGACGGCCGCGGTTTTGTCTTCTATTTTAGCAAGCAGTTGCTGGTACACTGGCTATTTCCTCCAAGTAAATGAAGATGGGAGGTGTGGGATGGGATTACGGTGCTTAAACCCAATCTCCAATCTCTAATCTCTAATCTCCAATCTCCAACCCTTAATTGAGCTGATTTTCCAGGTCGGTGATGAACTGTTCCCAACTGGGGCGGTCGGCTTCCGGGGCGGCCTCTCTGGCCTGCCGGGCCGCGTCCAGAGCTTTTTGCCATTCGCCCTGCTGTTGGTACAGAATCGCCAGGTTTTTCAGACTGTCGTAATCGTTGGGAGCCAACTGCAGAACGGTCTGATTTTCGCGGATGGCCTCATCCAGCCGGCCCTGCCGGGCATAGATGTAGGCCAGGGCACTGTGCGATTCGATATCGTTCGGATTGATTTGCAGTATCTGCTGGTAGAGCGGCTGGGCTTTTTCGTACCGCTCCAGAGAGAGGTAGGTGTTCGCCAGCTCGCGGAGGGCCTGCGGCGGGCTGTTCTCCATTGTCAGGGCCTGCTCAAAGTAGATGATGGCTTTCTCCCGCTGACCGGCCAGATTGTAGATGTGTCCAATCACCCAGGGGACGCGGCCATCGTTGGGCCGGGTCGGAGCGATGCGCTGGAAGGCGGCCACAATGTCCTCCAGCCGTCCGGCAGACAGGTAGAAATTGAGCCGCTGGTCCAAAAACTGGTCCGTAAAGGCGGCAAACCCGTCTGCCCCGCCGCCAACCAGGCTGATGGCCTGCGCATGCGCCTTGAGGGCCTGGTCAACATCGGCAATGGCGGCATAGGTATCGCCCAGCAGAAGCCACGTGGGCGCGTACCTGGGGTCAATTTCAATCGAGACCTTCAGCCGCTCAATCGCCGACTGGTAGTCCTGCATCATGTAATAGGTCTGTGCCCACAGATTGTGGTAAACCACGTTGGTGGGAGCCAGGATGGTGGCCTTCTCAAAATATGCCAGCGCATCCTTGAAGCGGGAGGGGTCGAACACCTGGGCCACGGTGAAGTAGTAGCGGCCCATATTGCCGGTATTGTCCGGGTTGAACGGATTGATGCGCCGCGCCTCCAGGGCGGTCTGCTCACCCTGAATCCAGGCCTGCCGGCGCTGGGCCTCGTCGAGGCGAGAGTCCTGGGCCATCAACTGGTAGTCCAGAGCCAGCATCAGGTAGTAGAAATCCTCGTCGCTGTCCAGCGAAATGGCCTTGCGGTGCAGAAGGGTGGCCTCGGTCCACTGCTGGCTGTTGCGGTAGCGGTCGCCCTCTTTGAGGTACAGGTCGGCCCGGACCACGTTGATATTCTTGAACCAGATGAAACCGCCTGCGGCCAGAATCAACACCGGATAGAGCACCAGGTTGAAGACATCGGCCCGCCAGAAGGCCAGCCCGCGCACCCGCGTCCAGGCCAGCAGAAGGGCGAACAGCGCCATCAGCAGGAAAAGGAAGATGTAAAAAAGAACCAGCCCGTTAGAGAAGACATCCGCCCCGCGGATGGCATCTTCCGGCCTGAGCAGGGTAATCTGCTGGCTGAACTGGATGCGGTGAGCCACCGAGTAGAAGAAGGTGTATCCCAGCGACGTAATGCCGTAGACCAGCAGAAGGCGGCCCCAATGGATGGTTTCTTTCCAGGTATCGCGGCGAACAGCTACATCGGACACGGCAATCCCCAGGCCGACCAGCCAGGTGATGACGAACATCCACAGCAGGCTCATGCTGTCCTTGTCGCCCCAACTGAACTGGAAACGGGGGGTGACAAAATCGAAGTTCAGGATGATGAGGATAACCGCCATTGCCAGCCCCTGACTGCCGACCCACACATCCAGGCTTTCCGGGCCGCCGGGCAGGAGTGTCTGGCGGGGGGATGCCGCCTGCCCCCGGCCCCGACGTCGTGCCCGCGGTTTGCGTCCCCGCGGTTCAGGGGTGGACGCGGCTGGTTCTGCCGCTTCCCCGGTATTGGTCTCGGAAGCGGGCAGACTTTCTGCAGTGGCGGCTTGTTCTGCGGCTTCGGAGCGGCTCAGACGGGCCAGCCCCACCAGCAGGCCGGCATACAGCCAGAAGTAGGTATAGGTGGCGGCAATGGAGAAGACAAAGTGCACCTCGATGAAGTGGCCGATGATGGCCCCCAGAACACCAACCACCAGCACCGGATGGTAAACGAAAACCGGCGTGTCGGGTTGGGAGACCAGCCCTTCCCAGGCCAGGTAGAGCACCATTCCGGCCACCAGGCCAAACGGCAAACCGAGCGGCACAAAGGTGAACCGCGGGCCAGAAGTGTCCAGCAGGTAGGCGGCCACCGCGCCGGCCAGCGCGCCGCCAACGAGCAAAGCGATGAACCGTTGCCGGGCCGCGGGGGTGGGAACCAGCCCCAGCCACTGCACCGCGTGGTAGAACAGGCTGACCATCAGGTAGTAGAAGGCCAGGAAGCCCAGCGCACCGGTAATGACCAGGCTGTCCATCGTTTCGTTGTGGGAGCGGTCTGCGGAACTGCCGCGGCGCTCCACGTAAGCCAGGTCGGGCGGGTAAACAAAGGCAAAGGCGTTGAACATCGATTCCGGGCCGTAGCCGACAATCGGGCGGATGGCGTTCAGACCGTCCACGCCGACCACCTCGTCGCCGGGGATGCCCAGGGGGCGGTGAGGCTTGACCAGTTCAATGGCCGCATCCCAGATGAGGACGCGCACCTTGCCGGTACCGCTTTCGGTGATGGTAATCTGCGACAGGCGGTCCAGCATTGGCAAACTGCGGAGGGGGTCCAGAACCGTGTCCAGGCTGGTGCCGCGCAGGTTGAGAAGCAGGATGAACAGCACGCTCAACGCGGCCAGGGTGAGCCAGCTGGCCCACAACCAGCGCCAGCCGCGGCGGGTCGAAATGAGATAGACGTATGCTCCGCCAAATCCCACCCCCGCGCCGGCGGCGGCCCCCAGGAGAGGCAGGGCGTCTAGCGAGATGACGGCGGAAAGCAGTTTCCCCAGCCCGTACCCCAGACCGCCGGCCAGGCCGGCCAAAGCGGCAAGGACAAACAGGAACGACACCCCGCGGGCCAGGTCGGTCAGCGAGAGGGCAGAGCCGCGGTCGGCGCGGCGGAGCAGGAGGGTCAGCAGGAGGCCCATCACAAAGAAGGCGACCAGCAGTCCCAGCATAGGGCCGCGACTGCGGCTGAAAACGATGGTCAGCAGTTGGACAGCCAGGGTAAAAATGTAGACCGCGGCCAGGATGGTATGTCCCCAGGAGGCGTCTTCCTCTTCGATGATAGCTGTCAGGGATTCCAGCAGGCGGCTGAAGGTCAGAGGGACGACCATAATCAGGTAGGAGGCCACAAAAATGGCGTTGCCCATATTGGAGGCGACGCGCGCGGTGACATTGCCGGCCCAGGGAAGGGGGTCCAGGCCGTAATGCTGGACGATACCGTAGAGACTGACCGGAATGCTGGTCAAAATAGTAATGGAGACCAGCCGGTCGACCTGCTCGCGGCGGCGGAGATAGCCGGCCATCAGGGCAAAGACCACCACGTAGGAGAGAAAGGTGTACGTACCCTGCAGTCGCTGGTACGA
>RFJV01000719.1 GCA_003694775.1 Chloroflexota bacterium
CCCCCCTGTCTGTCCAAAAATTTTGGACAGACCCTGTCAAGAGGGACAGGCTTAAAAAAAGTTCCCACCCTGACCCGCGGGCGGGAACCGGAAAATGCTAAAATTGAAGCTGTACATTGGGTGTTTTCAGCCGGTCTGCGGGAAGCGGCTGGTTTCCGTTGTTTTGGGCGACCAGCGTGTTCAGGGCGACCAGCACCGGCTCCAGCTCCCGCCCGCTGAGGGCAACCGCTTCGGCCAGGGACAGCCGCTCATCAACCGCGCAGCTGGCGCACCCGCCGATATGGAAACCGGCCAGCACCTGAGCCGACTGCGGATGCAGGGCGTAAATGTCGCCAATGGTCATATCGCCGGTGACGCGCAGGTCGCCTTGAAGCTTCAGCAGGGCAAAACGGAGCTTTGCCTGCTCCTGCTCTGCCTTCTGCTGGGCCTCTTCCATTTCCCGGCGCAGATGGTACACCCGGCTGTTCACCTGGGCAATACGTTCGCGCAGTTCCGCGTTCTTCCGGTGACTGCGCCACGCCAGCCACAGGCTAACCAGCCCCACCCCCAGGGCCAGATAAGTCAGCATCGGTTGTTGACCTCCTCGGATAAAATAGTCCAAGTAGGGCGACATTAATGTCGCTCTACTACCGGCCACGGGCCGGGTCGGCTATTCGCTGTCCTGACGCCGGCCCCCTTTGAGGCTATCCTGTAATTTCTGCAGTTCCTCCCATTTGCCTTCGGCGGCCAGTTTGGCCTGCTGGGGCCAGGTGCCGGGGTCGGCCAGCTGATAGCGGCTACCGGCCTCGGTGAGGATTTGCTGAATCTTCTCCACATCGGTTGCCGCCAGTTGGGCAAAGGTAGTAATGCCGGCGTTTTGCAGAAGTGCGTTAATCTTGGGGCCAATGCCTTCAATTTTGGTCAAGTCGTCCGGCTGGGCCGGCGCTTCTGCCGGAGCCGGGGCCGCGGCTTCCGCCTGACCGCCTTCTGCCTGAGCCCTGGCCGCTTCGCGGGCCTGTTTTTTCGCCAGCATCGCTTCACGCTGGGCTTTTATCTCTTCGGGAGAGCGTTTGGGTTTTCCTTCCGCGGCTGGCTTCTCGGCGGCCGCTTTGGCCGCGGCGGCCTTGGCCGCGGCTTTTTCTGCCGCCCGCCGCTTTTTCTCTTCCTCCTTGCGCCGTTTTTCTTCTTCCGCGGCCCGGCGAGCGGCCTCTTCCATGGCGTTGAAAGTAGGCCGGATTTGAGCGTAGTAGCTGACCGGCTTCATCAGCCTCTGCAGGTCGTGGATATGGCCCACTTCCCGCTCGTAGTCGGCCAGTTCAAAATCGTGGTCCATCTTGATGGCGTCGAAGGGACAGAACTCGGCGCAGTAGCCGCAGTTCATGCAGACATCGGTATCGATGTAGAACGCGGCCGGCTGGGGAACCGGTTTGCCTGTCTTGGGGTCGTTGGTGCGGACAATCCAGATGCACTGCGGCGGGCAAACCTTGGCGCAGATACCGCAACTGGTGCACCGAATCTGTTCGCGGGCTTTCTCCGGGTCGTATTCCGGGCTGTCCTTC
Organism: Chloroflexota bacterium; assembly: GCA_003694775.1. Lineage (GTDB taxonomy): Bacteria > Chloroflexota > Anaerolineae > 4572-78 > J111 > J111. The sequence goes on from RFJV01000719.1 coordinate 1,539, forward strand.
GGCACGTCGAAATCTGTTATCAGGAAGGGCAGAAAACGGAAGTTCTCTTTGGGCGGCAGTTTGACCTCTGGATATTCCACGGTAAACAAACCGCGCCCGCTCGGCCCCTGGCGACGGGCAAAAGCTTCCGGATTACCCAGACTTTTGGGAAAATACTTCAGGTCATCGACAAAAGTTTCGATGAAATGCTTCAGGGTGATGCCAAGACCTTTGGCTACGCCTAGTCCAAACATTAGCGGTCCACCTCCCCAAGGACGATGTCAATCGCACCCAGTGTAATGATGGCGTCGGCAACTTTGCCGCCTTTGCACATATCGGCCAGGGCGTTCAGGTTGATGTAAGAGGGAGAGCGGACCCGATACCGCCACGGGTTGCCGGACCCGTTGCTGACGATATAGAAGCCAAGCTCACCCTTGCTGTGTTCGATGCGGGCGTAGGCTTCGCCGGCCGGTACGCGGATGGTGTAGGATGGTTTGCCGCCCATAATGTCGCCGGGTTGGGTATCCTGAATGCCGTCGAAAGCCTGGTCCAGGATGCGCAGGCTCTGGCGGGCTTCCAGGATGCGCTGGTAGAACCGGGCGAACACGTCGCTGTCGGTCTGGGTGGGGACTTCAAAGTCGAAGCGGTCGTAAATACCGTACGGCTCCACCCGGCGGATGTCGTACTGCACCCCTGCCGCCCGGAGCAGTGGCCCGGTAACGCCGTGACTAATCAGCTCTTCAGCGGAAAGGTAGCCCACCCCCTTGGTGCGGGCGATGACGATTTCGTTTGCGGTCATCAGGCCGTCCAGTTCGTCCAGGTCCCGCTCCAGAGTCCCCCGGACCTGCCGGGCGCGGGCCAGCCAGTCGTCGGTGACATCGTAGGCCACGCCGCCAAAACGCATGTAGTTGCACATCATCCGGGAGCCGCTCAGTTCTTCAAACAGGTCCAGCACCCGCTCCCGGCTTTCCAGAGCGTAGAACAGCGGCGTTGCCAGCGCGCCGAGGTCGTTCATCAGGAAGCCGAGCAGGGACACGTGGCTGAACACGCGGGTCAGTTCACCCACGATGACCCGGATGTACTCCGCCCGTTCCGGCACGGTAATGCCGGCCAGCTTCTCCACAGCCAGGGCATAGGCCCAGTTGTTGAGCATGGAGTTAAAGTAATCCAGCCGGTCGGTGTAGGGCATGTTCATCAGCCAGCCGTTGCGCTCGCCGATTTTTTCGTGGTTGCGGTGCAGGTAGCCCAGCACCGGCTCCATATCCACGATGGTTTCGCCTTCCAGGGCCACCACCATCCGGAACACGCCGTGCGTGCTGGGGTGCTGGGGGCCGATATTGAGCACGATGCGGTCGGTATCAAAGTCGATGTCTTCGTGCACATCGCGAGCCTCGACCACGTGCTCCAGGTAGTCTTCAAACTCATCCGGCTTCCAGCTGTCGATGTCCCAGTCGGGCGGGTAGACCACATTGGCCCCGAACGGGTTCCGGCGTTCGGCCCTTTCGTGGTGCCCATCGGGCCAGCGGCTGGTAAACGGCTTGACCGGCTCCTCGTAGTAAGCCTCATTGTAATCCTTGCGCATGGGATGTCCGTAAAAATCATCCCACAGCAGGATGCGGCGCAGGTTGGGGTGTCCGGTAAAGATGATGCCGTACAGGTCGTAAATTTCCCGCTCCTGCAGGTAGCAGGTCTTCCACAGGTCGTACAGAGACGGCACTTCCGGGTTGTCTTCCGGAGCGCGGGTCTTGAGCACCAGCACCGGCTTGTCGGGCTGGCTGATGCTGTAGAGATGGTAGACCACCTCAAAGCGGTCGCCCTCGCGGCCCATGTAGTCCACCCCGGTGATATTGGACAGCAGTTCGTACCCCAGCTCGTCCCGCACGTACCGGGCCACCTCGACCAGGTGCTGGCGATTGACCACCAGAGTATCCTTTTCTGCGGTCACGGCCTGGTCCAGGCCGAGGGCGCTGTTGATAGAGCCGGCCAGCGCGGCGGCCTCTTCGGTAGGGGTGGTGTCCCAGGATGGCGTTTTGGGCGG
>RFJV01000720.1 GCA_003694775.1 Chloroflexota bacterium
CCGCCCTGCAAACCGGACAAACATGGCAGGGCCGGCTGGTCAGCCGGAAAAAGGACGGCACCTCCTTTACCGAGGATGTTACCCTCAGCCCGGTTCGGGACGAGGAAGGAAATATCGTCAGCTTTGTGCGGGTCAGCCGGGATATTACCAGAGAGCTGGAGCTGGAGGCCCAGTACTTTGGCGCCCAGAAGCTGGCTTCGCTGGGCCAGCTTGCCGGCGGCATCGCCCACGATTTCAACAATCTGCTTACCGCCATCAACGGCTTTGCCGAAATTCTCCAGCTTCGCCTGCCTCCGGACGACCCGAACCGGCAGGCAGTGCACCATATTTACCACGCCGGTCAGCGCGCCGCCGACCTGGTGAACCAGCTCCTGGCCTTCAGCCGGAAGCAGATAATCCAGCCCAAAATTACCAGCCTGAACCAGGTTGTTCAGAACATCACCCCCATGCTCCAGCGGCTGATTGGAGAGGACATCATCCTGCAAACCCATCTGGCCGATGACCTCTGGCCGGTCAAAATTGACCCGACCCAGTTTGAGCAGGTCATCATGAATCTGGCGACCAACGCCCGCGATGCCATGCCCCACGGCGGCATCCTGCTGATAGAGACCCGCAACGCGGTGCTGGACCAGGCCTATGCCGACGCGCACGTGGGCGTTGACCCCGGCGATTACGTGATGCTGGCGGTCAGCGATACCGGAACCGGCATGAGCGAGGAGGTCAAGGCCCGTATTTTTGACCCCTTCTTTTCCACCAAAGAGGTGGGCAAGGGCACCGGCCTGGGACTGGCAACCGTGTACGGCGTGGTCAAGCAGAACCGCGGCCACATCTGGGTTTACAGCGAGCCGGGGCAGGGAACCACCTTCAAGCTGTATGTGCCCCGCGCCGAACAGCCTGAAGCGGCGGCAGAAGAACCCGCTGAATTCACGCCGGTGCAGATGCCCGGCGGGCATGAAACCATCCTGCTGGTGGAAGACAACCCGGAAGTGCGGGAGCTGGTGGAGCATATTCTCCGCAGTCAGGGGTACAACCTTCTGCAGGCCGAAGATGGTCTCAATGCCCTTCTGCTGGCCCGCGACTACACCGGCCCCATCGACCTGGTGATTACCGATGTGGTCATGCCCAATATGAGCGGCCCGGTGATGGTTTCGCAGTTGAAGCAGTTGAAACCCGGCCTGAAGGTGCTGTATATGTCTGGCTATACCGGCAACGTCCTGGCCCGGCACAATGTCCTGGAAGCAGACACCCAGTTTATCGGCAAACCGTTTTCTCCGGTAGAACTGACCCAAAAAATCCGGCAGGTGCTGGATTCTAACGGCTCGTAAGGCCGAAGGCTTTTTCGGGTGACCGATGACTCCGGACGAATTTACCGGCCCAACTGAACTTCGCTCCGCCTCCGAGCCGGAGGCGTTTATCCGCGTCAAGGCCGAGCAGGTCACCAGTCTGCTGAACCTGGCCGCGGAACTGGGGTTGGTCACCGCGGAGGTGGTGCACCATCCCGACCTGGCCGGCCTGGAGCTGGAGAATTTTCGCCTGGCCGCGCACCGGCTGGAACTGCTGGTGCGCGAGGTGCAGAATCTGGCTTCGGAACTGCGGCTGGTCTCGCTGGGAACCGTGTTCCGCCGGATTCAGCGGCTGGTCCGCGACCTGTCCCGCCAGACCGGAAAGCCGGTGACGCTGGAAATTTCCGGCGAAGAAACCCAGATTGACAAGGCCATTGTGGACCAGCTCAACGACCCGCTGGTCCACCTGGTGCGCAACGCAGTAGACCACGGCCTGGAACCGCCCGACGAACGCCGCGCCGCCGGCAAGCCGGAAACCGGGCTGATTACTCTTTCTGCCCGGCAGGAAGGAGGAGAAATCCTCATCAGTCTGTCGGATGATGGCCGCGGTTTGAACCGCCAGGCCATTCTCCAGCGGGCCAGAGAACTGGGCTTTGCCTCCCCCACCGAGGAACCGGATGATGAAATCGTGTGGCGCTACATCTTCCGGCCCGGTTTCTCCACCGCCCGGCAGGCCACCGACCTGTCCGGACGCGGGGTGGGCATGGACGTGGTGCAGGCGGTCATCCAGTCTTTGCGGGGGCGCATCTCCATCCAGAGCCGGGCCGGGCAGGGCACCACCTTTACCCTCCACCTGCCGCTGACCCTGGCCTTTGTAGACAGCATGATTGTCCGCCGGCAGAAATGGCTGTACGCCATCCCCATCGAGGCGGTGCAGACGGTGCTTAAACCGGAGCTGGCGCAGGTCGCGGTGGTGGTTGAGGCCGGCAGTGAGCTGGTCCGCCTTCAGGACGCCCTGGTTCCGGTGTGCCGGCTGGAAAACTTTTACGCCGCCGAGGCCGACCCCACCCCTCTGACCGAACAGATTCTGGTGGTGGTGAGCACATCCGGGGGCGCGCTGGGACTGCCGGTGGATGAAATTATTGGACAGGAGCAGGTCACGCTCCAGCCTCTGCGCGGCCACCTGGAGAACATCCGCGGCGGGGTGGGCTGTGCCGTCCTCAGCTCCGGCAAGGTGGCCGTGGCCCTGGATTGTGAACTGCTGAATAGAGAGTTGATGCGGTTGAATGGTCGGCAACGGTAGCAGTGTGTCCTCCAACAAAAGCACCCCGGTTTTCTTTCAGCCGGGTGACGAGCAGACCCTGGACCTGGTTCGCCAGTGGATATACGCCCACACCGGGCTGTACTATCCCACCGACAAACTGCCCCTGCTGGCCCAGCGGCTGAAGGCTGTGTGCCGGGAACTGCGCATCCCGGATTTGTCTACGCTGTACCAGTTTCTCAAGGACGGCAACCGGCCCGACCTGGCCCTGGAGCTGGCCCAGGCGGTTTCTACCAACCATACGTACTTTTTCCGCGAGCTGGAAAACATCAAGTTTTTTCAACAGCGCATTATTCCCACCCTTCCCTCAGTGGAGCGGTGGCGTATCTGGAGCGGCGCCTGCGCCAGCGGCGAGGAGGTGTACACCCTGGCGATTGTCCTGGCCGAAACCCTGGGGATGGACTGGGCGCGGCGAAAAGGGGCCATTCTGGGGACCGACATCAGCCCGGCCATGATTGAACTGGCCGAGCGAGGTGTGTACCACTATCACAAATTACAGCCCATTCCCGAAGCCCTGCGCCAGAAGTATTTCCGCCCGGTCGGTCTGGGTCAGTGGCAGGTCAAACCGGAACTGCAGGAATGGTGCGTTTTCCGCCGGTTGAATCTGGTCAGCAAGCCGTGGCCGTTCAAAAACCGGTTTCACGTGGTCCTGCTCCGGAACGTGCTGTATTATTTTGATAACGAGGTTCGCCGGGAGGTGGTGGAGCGGGCGTACGACACCACCGCGCCCGGCGGCTGGTTGGTCACCAGCGTTACCGAATCCCTGCGCAATATCAACACCCGCTGGACGTGGGTCAGGCCGGGGATTTACCGGAAAAGTGGGGGGAAATAAATATGAGCCGAATTCGGGTGCTGGTAGTTGATGACTCTGCCCTGGCCCGAAAAATCTTAACCGAGGGATTAGCCAGGGACCCGGACATAGAGGTGATAGGCGCGGCCCGCGACCCGCTGGCGGCCCAGGAGATGATGCGCCAGAACCGCCCGGATGTCATTGTGCTGGACATCGAAATGCCGCGGATGGACGGCATTACCTTCCTGCGGCAGTATATGCCGGTGGACCCCATCCCGACTGTGGTGGTGAGCGCCTACACCGAGAAAGGAAAGAGGCTGACCCTCGACGCCCTGGCGGCTGGCGCGGTGGATGTGGTCGCCAAGCCCAAAACCGGCGTGGTTGACCGCCTGCCGCCGATGATGGATGACATCTGTAAGCGGGTCAAAAGAGCGGCAGAGGCCAGAATACAGCCCAGGGCCCTGAACGGCTTTCTGCAGGCCGCTAAGGACGTTCCCCCCGACGACGCGCCGGGGGTGCTGGCCGGCAAGCTGATAGCCATCGGCGCGTCGGCGGGCGGGGTGAAGGCCCTGAGCCTCATCATCCCGGCTTTTCCGGCGGAGTCGCCCGGTATTGTCATCACCCAGCATATGCCGGCCGGGTTTACCGCCTCCTTTGCCGACCGGCTGAACAAGCTCTCGGCGATGGAGGTGAAAGAGGCCGAATACGGCGACCGGGTCCGGCCCGGCCTGGTTCTGCTGGCTCCCGGCGGCGACCGGCATATGCAGGTTCGGCGGGTGGGCAGTGAATACCGGATAGTCCTGACCGAAGGGCCGAAGGTATCGGGGCACTGCCCGTCGGTGGATGTGCTCTTTTTTTCCGTGGCCCGGCATGTCGGCAAGAACGCGGCCGCCGCCCTGCTGACCGGCATGGGTTCAGACGGCGCGCAGGGGTTGAAGGCCATCCGGGATGCCGGCGGGGCCACCTTTGCCCAGGATGAACAGACATCGGTGGTGTTTGGAATGCCGCGGGCGGCCTGGGAAATCGGCGCGGCCCAGAAGCTCCTGCCTCTGGACCAGATTCCGGCGGC
>RFJV01000721.1 GCA_003694775.1 Chloroflexota bacterium
AAGGAGAAACAGCCGGCTCTTCCCCGTCACTATTGGTAGAGCCGTTGAGCCGCCGCGAACTAGAGGTGCTGAAACTCATTGCCCGGGGTCTCTCCAACCGCGAAATCGGCGAGCAGCTCTTTCTGGCTATAGACACGGTTAAAGGGCACAATCGCCGGATTTTTGGCAAACTCCAGGTACAGCGCCGCACCGAAGCCGTAGCCCGCGCCCGCGAATTGGGTCTGTTGTAGAGCAGGCCCGTAGCATCCGATATTTCCCCCGACACTTCAAAATAACACCCCCCACCAACACCAAAGTGTCTATACACCCACCCCTTTTGCCTTTATACTACCTGTACATTTAACAAGCGGCCCGGACCGGCCGCAACAGGTGCAGATAAATGTCGAACACAAACCGGCCGGAAATGCATCCGGTTGAACCGCCGGTTTACCAAATCAGGCTCCAGGGCCACCTGGGACGCCGGTGGGCAGACTGGTTTGGGGGTATGGCCATCACCCTTGAGGAAAACGGCGATACGCTCTTAACCGGCCCGGTAGCAGACCAGGCCGCGCTCCACGGACTGCTCAAAAAAGTGCGTGATTTGGGGATGCCCCTGGTATCGATTAACCGTGTGGAACAGGAAAAGGGGGACAAATGAATAATTTGCAGAAGTTGGGCGGCCTGGTCGCCCTGTACGAGGCCGCGGTATACGTGGCGAGAATTGTAATGTTGGGCCGTAAGGCATAAGTATAAATTTACTAAAACGGGGGGTATTAAAATGCGTATCAATAAAAAAACGGCCAGAGTAGCAGGATTGTTGTATCTAACCATTATCATCGCCGGTATCTTTGCCGAGTTTTTTGTCCGGCAGAGCCTCATTGTACCTGGCGACGCGGCCACAACGGCAAGCAACATTATGGCTTCTGAGGGGCTGTTCCGCCTGGGCATTGCCGCCGACCTGGTGATGATTGTGACAGATGTGGCTCTGGCCCTGGTTTTGTACATCCTGCTCAGGCCGGTCAGCCGGGCGCTGTCTATGCTGGCGGCCTTCTTCCGGCTCACCCAGGCCGCATTTTTGGGGGTCAATCTGCTGAACCTGTTTTTTGGGTTGCAGTTTGTTCGCTCTGCGGACTATCTGGCTGTGTTTGGGACCGGGCAGTCGCAGGCAATGGCGTTGCTGTTTTTTAGAACCCACGCCACCGGCTACGCCCTTGCCCTGGTGTTTTTTGCCGCCAGCCTCTTGCTCCTGGGGTATCTGGTGTTTAAGTCGGACTACTTCCCCGGAATCCTGGGCATTTTGCTGATAATTGCCTCGGCGGGGTATCTGGCGGATAGTTTTGCCAGAGTGCTCCTGCCCACATATGGCAACTACGAGGCCATATTTACCCTGGTTGTCTTCCTGCCAGCGTTCATTGGAGAACTGGCATTTACCCTCTGGCTGCTGTTGAAAGGGGTAAATCTCCACAAGATGCAGTTGCGGCCCGGTCACGCTTATTAGTTCCGGCGCAGATAAATTTATTGATGACAAGCAAAGAAAGGATACACAAATGAAAACCATTGTCTACACAGAATACGGGCCGCCGGAAGTTCTCAAGCTCACAGAGGTAGAAAAACCTGCGCCCAAAGCAAATGAAGTTTTGATTAAAATCCATGCCACCACCGTAACCGCTACGGAGAGCACCTTCAGGCAGGGGAAGCCGTTTTTTGCCCGGTTATTCACCGGCCTCACCAAACCCAAAATCACTACGCTGGGGGAGGAGCTGGCCGGAGAAGTGGAAGCAGTCGGCAAAGATGTCACCCTATTTCAGCCCGGCGACCAGGTTTTTGGTACTGCGGGCCCCGAATTCGGCGCGAATGCCGGGTACATCTGCCTGCCTGAGGATGCGGTACTGGCAGCCAAACCGGCCAATGCCACCTATGAAGAAGCCGCGGCCAGCGTTGACGGCTTTTTAACGGCCCTGCCTTTCTTGAGAGATACAGGCGGTATACAAAGCGGGCAAAAAGTGCTTGTCAACGGCGCGTCCGGAAGTGTGGGCGCGGCCGCAGTGCAGATTGCCAAAATCCTTGGGGCAGAGGTAACAGGGGTGTGCAGTACCAGGAATATTGAGCTGGTAAAATCTCTGGGCGCGGATAAGGTGATTGATTACACGCAGGAAGATTTCACCCAAAATGGAGAAACCTACGATATAATTTTTGACACGGTGGGCAAGGCGTCGTTTTCGCGCAGTAAACGCGTGCTCAATGAAAACGGAGTCTTTCTTGAAGCCGCCATTGGGCTGGCAATTCTGCCCCACGTGTTGTGGAGTTCCATCGCCGGACGCAAAAAGGCCAAAGTTGCCGCCACCGGCCTGAGACCGCCGCACGAACGGAAGAAAGACCTGGCCTGGCTAAAGGAACTGATGGAAGCCGGTAAAATAAAGCCGGTGGTTGACCGGTGCTATCCGCTGGAACAGATTGTGGAAGCGCACCGGTATGTCGACAAAGGACACAAAAGAGGGAATGTCGCCATCAGTGTGGGTTACAAACCAGCCTGACAGAGGCGCATTTCATTATTTTTTGACTCCCTCAAGCCGTCCACGAATTTTTCACGAATACCCAAATAACTATGCCCCGGCCCATTCGTGTTTTTTCGTGGACGGCCCGGTTCTGCAAATCAGATTGAAACACATCCGCCTTTCAGTAAGGATTAAACAAAGGGAAATAAAATGACAAACCGTATCACCGATATATCACTCCGTCAGGCGGCAATCGTCGCGGGGGTTGGGTTGCTGGCTATGACCATCCTCGCTCCCTTTGCTGAATTTTTTGTCCGCCAGAGCCTTGTTGTGCCGGGGGATGCAGTATCAACAGCCAAAAATATTATAGCCAACGAGTCGCAATTCCGCCTTGCTGTTATCAGCTATCTCATTGTGGCTGTTCTTGATGTAGTGGTGGCCTGGGCGCTTTATGTTTTTCTCAAACCGGTAAACCAGAGCCTGTCGTTGCTTACGGCGTGGCTCAGAGTAGTATATGCCGCTGTTCTTGCAGTTGCCCTCATTAATCTTATGGTTGTCTTGCAACTTCTCAGCGGCGTTGGCTATTTGGCAGTGTTTGAAACTCCCCAACTATATGCTCAGGCGATGTTATTCCTTGAGGCGTTTAGCCAGGGCTGGAATATC
>RFJV01000722.1 GCA_003694775.1 Chloroflexota bacterium
GGTTTTCATGCCTCAATCCCTGCCAGCTCCAGCTCGCTTGCCCGGTGACAGCTAACAAAATGGCCTGGAGATAATTCTTCCAGTGTAGGCGAGGTGGTTCTGCACACATCTACGGCATAGGGACAGCGGGGATGGAAGTAGCACCCGGAAGGCGGGTTCGCCGGGCTGGGGACATCGCCTTCCAGCGGCTTCATCTGCCGGCGCACCCGCGGGTCGGGGACGGGGACGGAGGCCATCAGGGCGGCGGTGTAGGGGTGTCTGGGGTGGAAGAAAAGCTCTTCGGTGGGGGCGGTCTCTACGATTTTGCCCACGTACATCACCGCCACCCGGTCGGTAATGTGTTTGACCACGCTCAGGTCGTGGGCGACAAACAGGTAGGTCAGGTGCAGTTCCTGCTGAAGCTCCAGCAGAAGGTTGAGCACCTGTGCCTGCACCGACACGTCGAGCGCGGATACCGGCTCATCGGCGACCACCAGCCGCGGGTGCAGGGCCAGGGCACGGGCAATGACGATGCGCTGGCGCTGGCCGCCGCTGAAGGCGTGGGGAAACCGGCGCATATATTCAGGCCGCAGGCCCACCAGCCGCAGAAGCTCGGCCACCCGGTCTACCCGTTCCTGCCGGTTCTTCATCCCGTGGACCAGCAGAGGTTCGCCGATGATGTCCAGCAGGTTCATGCGAGGGTTGAGCGAGGCAAAAGGGTCCTGGAAAATCATCTGCATTTCCCGGCGCAGGGGGCGAAGTTGGTCGTGGGGCAGGGTAGCCATATCCACCACTTCTCCGGACTGGGTGCGGAAGAGAATCTGCCCATCGGTGGGCTGGAGGGCGCGCAGAATACAGCGGGCGGTGGTCGTTTTGCCGCACCCGCTTTCGCCCACCAGCCCCAGGGTTTCGCCAGTGTCAATGTGAAAGCTCACATCATCCACGGCCCGGACGTGTCCCACTACCTTTTTGAAGAACCCTTTTTTGATGGGGAAGTATTTCCGCAGGTTTCGTACTTCCAGTAATCTTTGCGCATCCAGTTGATGGTTGGTTGTCACAGTGATGCTACCTCGTTAGTGTGCTGGGTTCTTTTCAGACTGCCGTCAAAGTTTCTTCGGCGATGCTGTGGTGCAGGAAACAGCTCGCGGCCTGCCGCTCGTTGACCGGCTGAAGGACGGGGGTCTGGACGTTGCAGACGCCCGGCATAAAGTCAACACAGCGGGGATGGAACGGGCATCCCGGCGGACGGTTGAAGGGGTGCGGGATGGAGCCTTCGATGGTGGGCAGGAGGGTGCGGGATTGGGAGCGGATAGAAGGTATCGATTTGAGTAAGGCTCTGGTATACGGATGCTGGGGATTGTGGAAAATATCGTCTACCGGACCGGTTTCCATCACCCGGCCCAGGTACATCACCACCACGTAATCGGCAATCTGGGCAATGACGCCCAGGTCGTGGGTGATAAAGATGATGGAGGTATTGTGCTGTTGCTGAAGGTCGCGGAGCAGGTTGAGAATCTGGGCCTGGGTAGTCACGTCGATGGCGGTGGTTGGCTCATCGGCAATGAGCAGGCGGGGATTGCAGGAAATGGCCATGGCAATCATGGCCCGCTGGCGCAGGCCGCCGCTCAGCTCCCATGAATAGGCATCGACCCGCCGTTCCGGCATCGGCACGCCGACCTCGCGCAGAAGTTCGATAGTCCTCTGGCGGGCTTCCTGCTTGCTCACCGGCAGATGGAGCATAATGGCCTCCATAATCTGGTTGCCCACGGTATAAACCGGGCTGAAGGCGGCCATCGGCTCCTGGGGAATGAGGGCAATTTCTCCGCCGCGGATGGAGCGCATTGTTTTACCGTTGGCTTTCAGCTTAGCCAGGTCGATGAGCTGTTCCTCGGACGCGTCATCGGGTTGGTGGCGGAACAGAATTTCACCCTCCACAATCCGGCCTGGCTTTTCCACAATGCGCAGAACCGACTTGATAGTGACGCTCTTACCGCAACCGCTTTCGCCGACAATACCTACCACCTGCCCCGGCAGAACATCAAAGCTCACGCCGTCAACCGCCTTGACGGTTCCCTCGTCCAGGTCAAAATAGGTTTTCAGGTTTTTTACAGAGAGAAGGGGAAGTTGGTTCATAGTCTACCTGTTAAGAATGTATTTATTCAGCCGTCCACGAATCAAACACGAATTCACGAATAACTAACGTCGCCGGCAGTACGGGTAAGCAGGACGCAACTGCTCAGATTTTGCAAGCTGTTCCGGAAACCGGCTTTTTCCCTGGTACGTTTTACATCCGCTCGTCCATTCGTAAATTCGTAAATTCGTAAATTCGTGTATTCGTGAAAAATTCGCGGACGGCTGAACGGTTACTTAAGAATTACAAATGGCGAGTCACGAATCTCCCAATCTCCAATTTCTAACTATACGGGTCTGCCGCGTCGCGCAGGCCGTCGCCCAGGATGTTCAGGGCCAGCACGGTGATGATGACCGCCAGACCGGGCAACAGCAACCACGGCGCCAGCACAATCGACTGCAGGTTCTGGGCCTCTTGCAGGAGGACGCCCCAACTGATGGCCGGTGGTCGCAGACCCAGACCCAGGAAGCTGAGGAAGGTCTCATTGATAATCATCACCGGAATGGCCAGGGTGCTGGCGGCGATGATATGGCTGGTGAAGGTCGGCACCATGTGGCGAAAAATAACCCGTGCCTGACTGCATCCAATCAGGTTGGCGGCCACCACAAAATCCTCCTCTCTCAGGGCCAGGAAGCGCCCCCGCACCTCGCGGCCCAGGGTGGTCCAGCCAATCAGAGAAAGGATGATGGTGATGGCAAAGTAAACCCGCTCCACCGACCAGTCGCGGGGCAAGGCCGCAGTCAGGGCCATCCAGATGGGAATAGGCGGCAGGGACTGCAGAATTTCAATCAGCCGTTGAATCACCAGGTCGACCATACCGCCGAAGTAGCCGGAAATGCCGCCCAGCAGGATGCCCAGAAAGATGCTCAGAAAAACGGCCACCAGCCCGATAGAGAGCGACACGCGGGTGCCGTACATCAGACGGGACCACTGGTCGCGGCCCAGGCGGTCCGTGCCCAGCAGGTGAATCCGCCCCCCGAACTGCGGGTCGGCCAGGCCAATCAGGTGGCGGTTGGCCGGTATCAGGCCCAGCAGTTTGTACTCGTATCCCTCGGCAAAGAAGCGGACCGGGATTTTCTTTGTTTCGTCAATAGTCCATTCCATCCGCAGGGTTTTTGGGTTGCGCCCGCCTTCTACACCATACACAAAGGGGCTGAAGCGACCGTTGTCAAACAAATGGAGTCTCTGTACCGGAATGAAAGAGCCGGTGGTGCTGGACTGGTTGGGGTCCTGGGTGCTGAAAAATTCCGGGAACAGGGCGATGATGGCGATAAAAATCAGCACCACCCCGCTGACCAGCGCCAGCCGGTGACGTTTAAACCGCCACCACACCAGCTTCCAGTTGGGGGCCACGTAGACGGCCTCGGCATCTTTTGCCAGCCGGGCCAGCGCGCCGGCGACTTCTGCCTGTTCTTCGCCGGGGGCGGGGGGGAGAGGATGGGTGTCTTGACCAGCAGACATAGCTAGGATTCCTCCATTCGAATGCGGGGGTCAAGCCAGGCTAACAGAATATCGGAAATCAGCGTACCAATGACCGCCAGGGCCATGTAAATCAAAATGATGCTTCCGGCCAGGAACATATCCTGCGTAATCAGCGAGCGCAGGAGCATCGGGCCGATGGTCGGCAGGTTCATCACGGTGGCAACAATGACACTGCCGGAGAAAATCATCGGCAGGTACCAGCCAATGGTGCTGACCAGGGGGTTAATCGCCAGCCGGACGGGGTATTTCAGCACCAGCCGCCATTCCGACATCCCCTTGGCGCGGGCCATTTCCATATACGGCTTTTTCAGCTCGTCCAGCAGATTGGCCCGCATCACTCTGGCCAGCCGGGCCGTTCCGTCCATTCCCAGGATGACCGCCGGAAGCCAGATATGCTTGAGCAGGTCGACCACCCGCCCCCAGCTCCACGGCGCGTCGACATATTCCGGTGAAAAGAGGCCGGTCACGCTGACGCCAAAATATTTGAACGCCAGCCACATCAGCACCAGGGCGGTCATAAAGGTGGGAGTTGCCACCCCAACATAGTTGAAAACCGTGAAAAAATAGTCAAAAAAGGAATACTGCCGGGTAGCCGACAGGATGCCAATGGGGATGGCAACAATCCAGGTGAAGATAAACGTAAACAGCCCCAGCATAACGGTGAGCAACAGCCGTTCGCTTATCAGCTCGCGAATTGGCTTTTTCCAGTCCAGCGACATGCCCAGGTCGCCGGTGAGGATACGGCCCATCCATTTGAAGTACTGGATATACATCGGCTGGTCCAGACCGTACTGGGCGCGCAGGGCGTCAATCTGGGCCTGGTCCACCGCCGAACCGGACGAGGCCAGCTCGGCAATGTAGCTGGTCACAAAATCACCGGGTGGGGCCTGAATGAGAATAAAAGCAATAATGGAAAAGATAAACAGCAAAAAGGGCAGTAAAAGCAAACGTTTGATGATGTATTGAAGCATACGCCAATCCTTGGGTGGAGCCAGGGGGCCGGCAAAGGCACGGCCTTTGCCGGCCCCTGCAGGATGCAGAGCTGTATATCAGGTGCGGCACACTCAAAGAGTGCACCGCACCTTTAGCTTACAGGGTTTACTTATAGAAGTACTGCTCTGGCCGGGAGTTGCCGGGTGTGCGGAGCGGCCAGTCGTTGCCGGCAATCTCCGGGAC
>RFJV01000143.1 GCA_003694775.1 Chloroflexota bacterium
GAGCGACCCCGGCCTGTTCCGCATTGAGGTTGCCACCGATGTGTGGCACCTCTGGCAGCCGAACACCGCCATGCTGGCCGGCCTGTACGATGTCTGGGGGCTGTACAACCCCCTGGCCCTGTCCGATACCAGCCTCTACTGGCAGGGCGCGCCGCCTCGCAGTACCGGGCGGTACAATTTCCTGGGGGTAAAGTACATCATCGCCAGCAAGGCCGGCGCCCCCGCCGACGGCAACATCATCCCGGTTTTCGACCAGGACCCCGACATCAACATCTATCTCAACCAGGACGCGCTGGCGCGGGTCCTGCTTGTGGGCCGGAGCCTCATCGTCCCGGACCACGATGCGGCCTGGCAGGCCATCCGCGGCGATGATTTTGACCCCGCCCACACGGTGGTGCTGGAAGCCGGCCTGCCCGCGGACGCGCCGCCGCCCCAGCCGGTCGACACCCGGCCCCAGAGCCGGCTGGCCGTGCTGGCGTACGAAACCAACCGGGTGACTATCGGCGTGGAAACGGACCAGCCCGGCTACCTGGTGCTCTCCGATGCCTACTACCCCGGCTGGCGCGCCGAGGTGGACGGTCAACCTGAACCCATCCGGCGGGCCAACTACGCCTTCCGCGCCGTGTACGTTCCGGCAGGCCAGCACACCGTACAGTTTGTATTCGACCCGCCGGTCTGGAAGCTCGGTCTGGTGGTGACCCTCTTGACCCTGGTGGCCCTGCTCAGTTGGGCTGTTGCCGAGGTAGACTATCTCTGACCGCGAGGTAAGATGATGAACCACCGCCTTAACACCCGGAAAAATCTGCTGATACTGCCGCTGGTTCTGCTGGTCTTGCTGAACTGCAAGCTGAACCTGCAGTTTGTGCCGGCACAGGTTCAGGCCCAGCCAACGGGCATACCCACCGCGCCGCCGGCTCCAACCCCAACGCCTCTGTCGTCGCCCCCCGCCGGGCAGGTCGCCCTGGTTGACGCGCTGGGCCGCGACTTTGCCGAACAGCGCACCATCGAGGTGTACAAGCGGGTTTCGCCGGCGGTGGTCAACGTGACCACCCGCATCCTGCGCCGCGGCTTCTTTTTCGAGATTATCCCGGAAGAAGGCGCCGGCTCCGGCTTTGTCATCGACAAGGAAGGACACATCCTGACCAACTACCACGTCATCGCCGACGCGCAGCAGATTGAGGTCATTTTTCTGGACGAGACCACGCTCCCGGCCCAGGTAGTCGGCGCGGACCCGCGCAACGATATTGCCGTGCTCAAGGTGGACGCGCCGCCGGATTTGCTGACGCCGGTGGAGCTGGGCCGTTCCGCGGACCTGCAGGTGGGCCAGCGGGCCATTGCCATCGGCAACCCGTTTGGGCAGTTCGGCGGCACGCTCACAGTGGGGGTCATCAGCGCCCTGAACCGCACCCTGCAGAGCCAGGACAACCGCACCATCAGCGGGGTAATTCAAACCGACGCGGCTATCAACCGGGGCAACTCAGGCGGTCCCTTGCTGGACAGTGCAGGGCGGGTCATCGGTATCAACACCGCCATTTTCAGTCCCAGTGGGGCCAACGCGGGGGTGGGGTTTGCCGTGCCGGTGGATACTGTTCGCCGGGTTCTGCCCGACCTGCTGACCCTGGGACGCTACCGCCACCCGTGGCTGGGTATCCGGTACGCTTACCGGCTCAGCCACGGTCTGGCCCGGATTCTCGACCTGCCGGTAGAGCAGGGACTTCTGCTGGTGGAGCTTCAGCGCGGGGGGCCGCTGGCCCAGGCCGGCGTACGGGGCGCGCAGGAGGAGGTCATCATCGGCAACCAGCGGGTATACGTGGGGGGCGATATTCTGACCGCGGTGAACGGCCAGCCGGTGGCCACCCTGGATGAACTGCAAATCCTGCTGGAGACAAACTACAAGGTCGGCGATGCGGTGGAGGTCACCATTATCCGCGACGGGCAGGAGCAGACGGTCACTGTGACCCTGGCCGAAGAACCGATGTAATCAGGTGTAGCGCCGCAGGATGGCGTCGACCTGCCCGCCGTAGGCTTCGCCGAACAGGTTGAGATGGTTCAGCAGGTGGTACAGGTTGTACAGGTGGCGGCGTTCCTCGTAGCCCGGCTCCAGCGGCCACGCCTCCTCATAGGCCCGGTAAAAATCGGGCGGGAACCCGCCGAACAGCTCGGTGAAGGCCAGGTCGGCCTCCCGATGGCCGTAATAAACGGCGGGGTCAATGAGGGCCGGCTCGCCGGAGGCGGTGACCAGCCAGTTGCCGCCCCACAGGTCGCCGTGCAGGAGGGAGGCCGGCGGGTGAGGGGGGAGCCATTCCTCCAGCCGGGATAGAAGCCTTTCCAGCCTCTGCCGCCGCGCAGCCGGCAGGTAGCCGTTCCGGGCGGCCAGCTCCATCTGGAATCCCAACCGCCGGTGGCGGAAAAAGTCCACCCAGTTATCCGCCGGGGTGTTGGGCTGGGGATTGGCCCCGATGTAGTTATCGTGGTCCAGGCCGTAGGTTTCGGCGGTGTGGCGGTGCATCGCGGCCAGGCCGCGGCCCAGAGCGACGGCCGTGTCTGGCCGGGAGCGGCCCCGGCCCAGCCATTCCAGGGCGATAAACGCGGGCCGGTCTCCATCGGCTTCGGCCGCGGCGAAGACTTCCGGCGCGGTCAGAGTGCGGGTCGCCCGGATAAGCGCCAGGCCGCGGTGCTCGCAGGTGAAGAGGCCGGGCAGTCGCCCGGTGTTCCACTTGACCAGCATTTCCCGCCCGTCGGCCAGCCGGCACCAGGCCGCCTGATTGATGTCCCCGCCGCTTACGGGCCGGGTCTCGACGACAGGTTGGCCCAGTTCGCGGGCCAGGGCTTGCTGTAAGGATGATGGAAGCATTGCAGTCGCTGCTCTCTCAATGAAACGCACCCGGAAAGCACCAGCATCCTACGCCTGCAAGGCTTTGATGACCCGCTCCAGGCGGGTTTTGGCCTCATTGGCGATGGTCTTCAATTCCGGATTTTCCACAATACCCAGCATTGAAAGCGGGTCAACAATTGAGACCACCGACCGGCCGGGTTCGGGTTCGTATACCGTTACGTTGCAGGGCAACAGCAGGCCCACCCCCGGCTCGGCCTGCAGGGCCTGGTAAGCCAGAGGAGGGTTGCAGGCCCCCAGAATAACATAGCGCTGGAAGTCGACATCCAGCTTCTTTTTCAAGGTGGCTTTGACATCAATTTCCGTTAAGATGCCAAAGCCTTCTTCCTTCAACGCCGCGGTCACTTTTTCTACAGCGGTTTCATAGGGAACATTTAAGGTGGTGTGCAGTCCATAA
>RFJV01000723.1 GCA_003694775.1 Chloroflexota bacterium
CCCGAAGGGGTGAGAGGGTGGGTATGTTTCAAAGGTTTGACGAATTGACGAAAGCGGGTACGTTTTGGATGTTTCCGTTACCTGGTCGCTTCGTCCAAAATTTCCAAACTCTTCTTTTGTCTCCACCGTATTGATGGTATAATCAGAATGTAATTTATTGTACAATGTTTTCATACGGAGCAAACGGGATATTATGCCGACTATTCTTTGCGTTGACGATGAACCCACCCAGTTGATGCTCTTACGTCTGGCCCTGACCAGGGTTGGCTACCAGGTCATTGAAGCCGCAAACGGTCAGCAGGGTGTTGAAGCCGCCAAAAAATATAAGCCGGACCTGATTATAATGGACCTGATGATGCCCATAATGGACGGGGCCACAGCCATTGAAGAAATCAGAAAAGACCCGGCCCTCAAAGACATCCCCATCCTCGTCCTTTCGGCATATACCCGCGGCGACCAGGCCCAGCGGGCACTGGATGCCGGCGCGCAGGAACTCCTTTCCAAGAGCCTGATATTAACCGAGCTGATTGAAAAAGTGAAGTCGTATCTTTAGCCAAAGGAAGCACCATGCCCGATGCACTGACTCAGGAAGCAGTAGTCCAGCCGCCTGTGCCTGTCAATTCCAAACCGGATAGCAAGAGGAAAACACCCAAATACACGTACGACCTCTACGACCCCGCCCTGTACATCAACCGGGAGCTGAGTCTGCTGGAATTCAACCGCCGGGTGCTGGAAGAAGCCCAGGACGAGACCAATCCCCTGCTGGAACGGGCCAAGTTCCTGGCTATCTACAGCTCCAACATGGACGAGTTCTTCATGGTGCGCGTGGCCGGTCTGCGCCAGCAAGTGGCCGCCGGGGTAACCGACACCCCCGCCGACGGTATGACCCCGGCCCAGCAGTTGGTCGCCATCCGCAAAATCGTCCGCGCCCGGATGAAGGATGTCCACAAGTGCTACCGGGACATCAAGAAAAAACTGGCCGAGGCCGGCGTTTACCTCCACAGCTACGAAGAGCTGACCCCCACCCAACAGCGCAAGGCCGACGAATACTTCCGGGATGAAATTTTCCCTATCCTCACCCCCCTGGCCTTTGACCCCGGACGGCCCTTCCCGCACATTTCCAGCCTCAGCCTGAACCTGGCGGTCATCGTCCGCAACCCTGAAGACGGCACGGAACTGTTTGCCCGCATCAAGGTTCCCAGCACCCTGCCCCGGCTCATTCCGGTCAAACGCATCCGCGGCGACAAGAAAACCACCTACCGTTTTGTCTGGCTGGAAGACCTGATTGCCCACAACCTGGAAGACCTTTTCCCCGGCTACGAGATTGTAGAAAAGCACCTTTTCCGCATCACCCGCAATGCCGATATGGAGATTGAAGGCAACGAAGCGGGCGACCTGCTGGAAACCATCGAGGCTAACGTACGCCGCCGGCGGTTCGGCTTTGTTGTCCGCCTGACCCACGAGCCGGACCTGCCGGAACACATCCAACAGCTTCTCAGTAAAAATCTCAACGTTGGCCCGGAAGACACCTACGTCAGCAAGAATCCCCTCGGCCTCAGCGGGCTGATGAGCCTGACCAAAATCGACCGGCCCGACCTGAAAGACCCGCCCTTCCAGCCTGTTCTGCACCCCCGCCTGCGCAAGCTGGAGCGCAACACCGAAATCTTCGACGCCATCCGCGAGGGCGATATCCTCCTCCACCACCCCTACGACTCCTTTGAGCCGGTGGTCGACTTTCTCAAGGCCGCGGCCCGCGACCCCAACGTGCTGGCTATCAAGCAGACTCTCTACCGGGCCGGCACCAACTCCCCCGTGGTCGACGCGCTGATGGAGGCCTCGGAAAACGACAAGCAGGTGGCCGCCCTGGTGGAGCTGAAAGCCCGCTTTGACGAAGAAAGCAACATCGGCTGGGCCAGGGCACTGGAACGGGTAGGCGTCCACGTAATTTACGGCTTTATGGGCCTTAAAACCCACACCAAAATTTGCCTGGTGGTTCGCCGTGAAGATGATGTCATCCGGCGGTATGTCCACCTCTCTACCGGCAACTACAATGCCACCACCGCCCAGATTTATACCGACCTGGGCCTGTTTACCTGCCGGCCCGAATTCGGCGAGGACGCCACCGACCTGTTCAACCTGCTCACCGGCTACTCCAAGAAAACCAGCTACAAGAAGTTCCTGGTTGCCCCGCTGACTCTGCGCCAGCGGTTCGCCGCCCTCATCGACCGGGAAATTGCCTGGGCCAAAAAAGGCAAACCGGCCAGGCTGTTCTTCAAAATGAATGCCCTCATCGACCCGGAATTTGTCCGCCAGCTTTACCGGGCCTCGCAGGCAGGGGTTCAGGTTCAGCTCATTGCCCGCAGTATGTGCAGTTTGCGGCCCGGCATTCCCCACCTGAGCGACAACATCCGTGTTATCAGCATTGTGGGCCGCTTCCTGGAGCACAGCCGCATCTACTACTTCCACAACGGCGGCAACCCCGACATCTATCTCGGCTCGGCAGACCTGATGCCGCGCAACCTGGACCGCCGTATCGAAACCCTGTTCCCCATCGAAGACCCGGCACTCCAGCAGGAGGTCATCAATATCCTGGAAATCTCCTGGGCCGATAATGTCAACGCCCGCCTGCAGTTGGCCGACGGCAGTTATATCCGCCTCAAGCCCGGCGAAAACGAACCGCCGCGGGACAGCCAGGCAGAATTTATGGCCCTGGCAAAAAGCCGCTGACAAATTGCCAAATTACCCCATCCAATTGTAAACTACCGCGGATGAAATTGGGAGAGCCGCAGGGCGACATTAATGTCGCCCCACCGAGGCTATCTTACGACGAGGAGCCGCCGCTTTATGAACGAAAAAGCTGTTGACCTGTCGCCGGTGCGCGCCAGATTCCCCGCCTTGCAGGAAACGGACGCAGACGGGCGTCCGTTTGTGTTTTTTGACGGCCCCGGCGGCACACAGGTCCCCCAGGACGTCATCGACGCCATGGCAAACTACTTCCGCACGGCCAATGCCAACCACGGCGGGTACTTTGCCACCAGCCGGCGCAACGATGAAATTATCGACCAGGCCAGAGAGGCCATGGCCGATTTTCTCAACGCCCCCTCCCCCAATGAGATTGTGTTTGGGGCCAATATGACCACCCTGACCTTCAGCTTCAGCCGGGCCATTGGCCGCCTGCTCAAACCGGGAGACGAAATCATCGTTACCCGGCTGGACCACGACGCCAACATCTCGCCCTGGCTGGCCCTGGAAGAGCAGGGGGTCAAGATTCGCTGGGCCGATTTTAATCCGGAAGACTGCCGGCTCAACCTCGACAGCCTGGCCGGCCTGATAACCGACCGCACCCGCCTGATTGCCGTGGGATACGCCTCCAACGCGGTGGGGACCATCAATCCTATTGGGCGCATTGCCGCCCTGGCCCGCGATGCCGGGGCCTGGCTGTGGGTCGACGCGGTGCACTATGCCCCCCACGGCCCCATCGACGTACAAACGCTGGGCTGTGACTTCCTGGTCTGCTCGGCCTACAAGTTCTTTGGCCCGCATGTCGGCGTGGTTTGGGGCCGGCTCGACCTGCTGGAACGGCTTCCGGCCTACAAGGTGCGGCCCGCCCCCGGCAACCCGCCCCACAAGTTTGAAACCGGCACGCTCAACCACGAGGGGCTGGCCGGTGTTGCCGCCGCGGTGAACTATCTGGCGGAGCTGGGCGAAACCTACGGCCCCTCTGCCGGCCTGCCCCCGCTGGACCAGTACCAGGGCCGGCGCAGGTCGCTGAAAGCGGCTATGCACACCATTGCCGCCTACGAACGGCCCCTGTTTGCCGACATGCTGGCCCGCATCCGGCAAATCCCGGACATCACCGTATACGGCATTACCAATCCGGACCAGTTCGACCAGCGGTGCCCGACGCTGGCCTTTACCCACGCCCGCTTTTCTCCAGACCACATCGCCCGCTACCTGGGCGACCGGGGCATCTTTGTCTGGAGCGGCAACTACTACGCCCTGGCCGTCACCGAGCGGCTGGGGGTGGAAGAATCGGGCGGTATGGTGCGGGTCGGACTGGCCCATTACAACACCCAGGAAGAGATTGACCGCCTGGTGGTGGCCCTGCAGGAGCTGTAGCATGAATCTGGGAACGGTTATCTTCATCCACGGACGCATTGCCAACGCCCTCTGGATTTATATGCTGATTATGGCGGTGTGGAACTTTGCCAACTACTTCCGGGGCCGGGGCGTCGACGGCAACGTGCTGGGGGCCTGGACAGTGGCCGAACTAATGACCCTGACCCAGGCCGTGCTGGGCATCATTATGCTGGTATCCGGCCTGTTTCCGGCCTCTATTATTCATTTTCTGTACGGGTCGCTTTCCGTGCTGGTGATACCGGCCATCTGGGTGTACACCCGCGGCGCGGTCGACCGGCGAGCCTCCCTCATCTGGGCCATTACCGCCCTGTTTTTGTTTGGACTTTCCCTGCGGGCAATGGGAACCGGGACGGCATTTTAAAGTGGCTAAAACGCTGTACCTCATCCGGCATGGACAATCGCAGGCCAACGCCGAAGGGCGAGTGCAGGGCTGGCTGGACTCCCCTCTCAGTCCGCTGGGGATGGCCCAGGCCCGGCAGGTCGCCCAACGGCTGGCGGCAGAGGGGGTAGAGTTCTTTGCCGTCTATTCCAGTCCGCTGGAGCGGGCCGCAGAAACGGCTCGTGCCATCACCGATACACTGGGCTGTCCGCTGTATTTTAACGACGGCCTGCGCGAAATAAATACCGGTCCTCTTAGCGGCCTGACCGGGGAAGAGATTGCCGCCCGCTACCCGGAACGTCACCGGGCCTACCTGCAGAACCAGCCCCTGCCCCCCATTCCCGGCGTGGAAACCGAGGCGGAATTTCTCCGGCGGGTCGCCGCGGCCCTGGATACCATCCTGGCCCACCTGCCCGACGGGCAAACCGCCGGGGTGGTCACGCACGGCGGGACGCTGAACGCCTGCATGCGGCACTGGCTCCGGCTGAACAACCACGGACGGCGTTCCTTCCGCTTTGGCAATGCCTCCATTTCTGTGGTCAGGGTGCTGGCAAGTCACGTGGAAATCAACCGGCTCAACGATACCTGCCATTTACACATTCTGGAGGAGGTTTCTGCCCATGCTTAGCGGCCCGCGCCTGATACTGCGCGCCATTGAGCGGGATGACCTGCCGCGCTACGTACAGTGGATGAACGACCCGGAAGTAAAGCGCCATCTTCTGCCTTTACCCCCCTTCAATTTCGATGATGAAATCGAATGGTACGAAAGCCAGCGCAAAGACCCCTCCGCCCTCAATCTGGCTGTGGTTCTCAAGGCCGATAACCGGCATATCGGCTCGGTCAGTCTGAATCACATCGACCGGCAGAGCCAGAAAGCGGAGCTGGGGATTGTCATCGGAGAAAAAGCGGAATGGTACAAAGGCTACGGGACCGAAGCCATCCGGCTGATGGTGGCTTACGGTTTTTTCACCCTCAACCTGCACCGCATCTACCTGATTGTCGATGCCGACCATACCGCGGCTATTCGCTGTTACCAACGGTGCGGCTTTAAGGAAGAAGGCCGCCTGCGCCAAAACATTTACCGCCAGGGACGGTTTGAAGACCAGCTCGTCATGGGCATCTTAAAACCCGAATACAGGGAGGAGATGAACACAGATTATGTACGGTGAAATTGCCCTCTTCAGCGGTAACGGGAACCCGCAGTTGGCGCGGGAAATCAGCCAGGCGCTGGCTGTACCGCTCTGTCCGGCGGATGTCTTCAGATTTTCCAACCAGAATATTTTCTGCCGGCTCAAAACCAGCGTGCGGGGTAAAGACGTGTTTATCATTCAGCCTATCGCCATGTCTTACGATGAGCACGGCAATATGGTCACCGTCAACGACAACCTGATGGAACTGCTGATAATGATAGACACGGTCAAGCGGGATTCGGCGGGGCGGATTACGGCGGTGGTTCCTTACTACGGCTACGGCCGCACCGACAAGAAAGACCAGCCCCGTGTGCCTATCACCGCCCGCCTGGTGGCAGACCTGATTACCACGGCCGGGGCCAACCGGTTTTTAACGCTCGACCTGCA
>RFJV01000724.1 GCA_003694775.1 Chloroflexota bacterium
GAGAACAAGGGTCTGTTGGGCCGCCTCGTCCGCCGGTTCAACCGCGAGCAGTTTTTCAAGATAGGATTCGGCGACGCGCCCCTGGCTGACGACTGCCAGGCGGCGAAGAATGTCCAGGTACAGGCGTTCAAAACGACGCCTTTCTACTTCCAGGGTCAGGGGAAGGTCCCAGTCTAAACCGTTCAGGTAGGGTCCCCGGTAAAGCCGGACAGCCTGGTCAAGCCGGGCGACCTCCCGGCTGGCGGCAAGCTGTTCAAACACAACCGTATCAATCCAGTGGGGAGCCTCCAGGTTGAAAAGATAATGGTCTTCCTCAAATTGGATGTAGGATGAGTGTCGACCCCGCTTCAAATCCGGCTCCAGGGCGCGGCGCAGGTGGTGCAGGGTGACGTGGAAGATATTTGCCGCCTCTTCCGGCGTCCGTTCGGGCCACAGAGCGGCGATGAGTTCATCGCGACTGGCGCCGCTTTCCCCTTTCCACAGCAGATAGGCCAGCAGTGCTTTGGCTTTACCGGTTTTCCAGGCGGCTTCCGGGATTGGCTGTCCATTCAAGAGGACCCTGAACGGCCCAAGCAGTCTGATTTCCAGGTCACCGGGCCGGGGCTGGGGGGCTTCAACCACCATCCGGGCACTCAGCACGTTTTCTACAGCGAAGGTGATGTCATTAACCAGACGGTGGAGCGATTGGTAGTATTCATCGGCATTCCCGCTGGATTGTGACAGGTGGTTTTGCCGGGTTATTGTCTGGCAAAATCGGCTGAGCGGGCGGGTAAGTTCCCGGCAAAGATGTAAGTCGGTCCGGGAAAAGAAAACGCCATCTTTTTTCTTGCCCAGCACCAGTATGCCCTGCAGGCGTTTATCTGTTTTAACAGGACAAATCAGGGCGGCTCCTTCAATCTTCAATGCTGGGGTTGCCGGCGAGAGCGATGGCAGATAAGGTCTGTCGAGATTGGACAGGAAGGGAGATACGGGTATCTGACTACCGGGTTCGACCCCCATTTGACCTTTCACGGCGATAACCCGCAGTACATTATCAGCAGGGGTATCAAGAGGGCGCAGGGCGACAAACCCACCGTCGACGTTGAGAATCAGGCAGATAGCCTCCAACAATTCGTGGGGCAGTTGCTCTGGAGCGTTCTTTTCGTCCAGCACAGTTTTTAATCGGGCAACCAGGATTTCCAGATGGCGTTGGGGTGTGAACAGGTGTTGGTCCAGGAAGCGGGTCACTGTCCGGCTAATCGCCGGAAACCCTGCAACAGCAATAATCAGGGAACTGCCGGTGATAATGGGAAAAGGTACGTATTGCATAAGCACCCGGTCTATGGCCAGCGTGACATTCAGGTACACCAGGCTCAAGAAACCAAATCCCATCGAATAGATAATCTGGCGTTGGTTGGCAGGGCGGCCGGTGAATGCGCCATATCGTACCACAGAAATTATCAGGAATACACCAATCAGTAAGGTCTCCAGATGCAATAACTCACGGGGCAACGGGGACTCTTTTGGCCCAATGACCAGCACCCAGCTCATCAAGGCAGCAATCAGGTTCAAAACAGTTGGGAGAAGCAGGTAGAGCACCTGTACTTTGCGTAACAGGGAGGAGGTCGTCCGGTATTCCCATGCAAGCCCGGCCAATCCAAGTCCAACCAGACCGGTGGCGAAAATCAAAAAGGGTATCATTAGCGGACCGGCTACGACGCCGGTGATGAAATGGGGCGAACGGTCAAGAGGGCCGGCGATTAGGAGGCTGGATGACAGGGAGAGTATGGCGAATCCACCTCCGGACAGGTAAAAAAGAGGCAAGATTTGTCTGGATAATTTGTACCAGCGGGAGGGGGAATAAAATGTGGTCAAATGAAAAAACAGAGGGGGGCTGAAACAGATGATAGCCCACTTAATGCGCAGAATATACGGGGTAATTTGTTGTAGGGGGGAGTTAGGTAGAAGAAAAAGACTTGTCCAGTAGAAACCGACAACCGTAAAACAGAAACCGGTTGCTACCCAGCGACCGCGTTCAATAGTTTTCTGGGTAAGCAGGTAAACACCCAGCCCCAGATATAAAACGCTGTTGAAAAGAGCCAGAATCAGAAAAAAGACAATACGCGGCGACATCGTCCATTGAGCTAAACTGAAAACGCGACGAGATTATGATTTTTTTGACAATCTATGGTAAACTCACTTTCTCCAGTTCGCTTAACAGAAAGGAGAAAAGTGATGCTACGA
>RFJV01000725.1 GCA_003694775.1 Chloroflexota bacterium
GAGCTGGCCAAGGAGGTTGCCGGGCGAGATGGGGAAGTCGACGCGCTGTACAGCCGTATCTTCAGCAAAACGATGGAGCGTCTGGCCGGAGCCAAGAAACAGACTAAAGTAGAGGTGTCCTACGAGGTTCTGCGCGCCGCCCGCGACCTGGAACGCATCGGCGACCTGAGCACCAATATCTCGGAGCGGGTCATTTACACCGTTACCGGAGAACTATACGAAATCAACGTCGATGCCGACCCGTACAAGTACATTGCCGCGGCCCGGCATGAGACCGAAGACACAGCAGGGTAGCAACTGCTCCGCCGTCCACGAATACCTGTCCGGATGAGCGGTTGCCCGGAATTGATAGGCCCTGGGTGGGCGAAGGTAATGCTTTTGCCTACCCAGGGCGGTTTTTCGGATAGGCTCTAACGACGCAGAGAGAGTCAGGGCCCAGGACGACATTAAGGTCGCCCTACGCCTTACTCTCCCTACCCCGCAGTTCCCGGCGCACCGAAGTACTAACCAGGTCTACCAGCAAAGTCAGAGCCAGGTAGAAAGTCAAGGTGGTCATCATCCCCGGATGGTCGAAACTGCTTAACTGCTCAGTAAGCAAACGCCCCAACCCGCCGGCCCCGACCAGCCCGACCATTACCGTAGCCCGGATGCAGACTTCCCACCGGTAGAGGATATAAGCCGTAAAACCGGGCAACGTCCGGGGGAGTACCCCGTACAGAAAACTCTGCCCTGCCGGCGCGCCCTGCACCTGCAGGGCCAGCAGAGGACGTTTGTCCAGGTTTTCGACCATCTCGGCCATCAGCCGGCCCAGAATGCCCAGCGTATACACCCCCAGAGCCACAGCGCCGGGGAGCAGGCCGGGAAAAAGGATGTACAGCAGGATAAGTGCCCAGATAGGGGCCGGAATTGACCGGGCCACCAGCAGGCCGGTTCGGGTTAGAAACCATATTCCCGTTCCCCACCACAGCCGTCCCCGATGACTGCCGTCCGGCAGTAAAAAACCGCGTGCCGCCGGAAAGGCCAGCAAAATTCCTGACGAACCGGCAAAGACCATCGCCAGAACAGACATCGCCAGCGTCTGGGCCGACAACCCCATCAGGAGGCCCATCTCTCCGGCAGTAATACGAGGAGGAAATGAAGCCTGCACCGCATCGGACAAAAGCTGGACGGTTCGAGGCTCTGCCAACCGGGTAAAGTTGGGACGGAGATACCAGAAAGAAAAAGCCAGCAGACCCACCGCCCCTCCCAACGACCCTTTAACCACCCAATCCTGTCCCCCGTGCAGTGACCGGGAGAAAAGTCGGGACGGTTGATTCAGCTCAATCCGGTTGGCACTGCCCAGCCGGCGGCGCAGTGCTCCGCTCCACATATCGGCCAGGCCGTTCAGCAGAAAAAGGGCAAAGAACAGCGTCCACATCTGCTCATACCGCAAGGACTGCAAACTGAGCAGAATTTCATATCCCAGCCCGCCTGCGCCGATGATGCCCAATACTGCCGCCGCCCGGATAGAACACTCAAAACGATAAAAAGTATAGGAAAGCAGGTTGGGAAAAGCCGGGGGAAGCAGGCCGTAGATAAAGGCCGTCAGGGGGGAAGCCCCGCTGT
Organism: Chloroflexota bacterium; assembly: GCA_003694775.1. GTDB lineage: Bacteria > Chloroflexota > Anaerolineae > 4572-78 > J111 > J111. Next base: position 1,606 of record RFJV01000725.1, read on the forward strand.
TCAGCAGAGCTTCCAGCGGACGGCGCGGCGTTTCGTCCAGAATTTCAGAAAAGACTTTGGCCGTGATAGCCCCAAAAGGAATGGCAATTGCCAGCAGGGCCGTCAGCGGGACCAGGCCCAGGATATTCACAAAAAACAGGCCCCAGATAATCTCGTGGATGGCCCGCGGCAGAGCCATCCCGGCCCGGACGACCAGCCAGGGTACCCGGTAGTCCAGGCGATGTTTCTGCCGGTTTGCCGGCAGAAACGCCTGCCACCACACTTCCGAAGCCAGAATTCCACCGACAAAGCCCAGTCCGGTGCTCAGGGCAACACCGCATACGGCATAGGCCAGCGTTACCAGGGTAGCCTTCAGCACCACAGCGAGAAATGCCGGGTTCAAATCTGGCCGGACGGCGGCCCGGAAAAACTGCAGAACCAGAGGCCAGCCGCCCGGATTAACCACCTCACCACCGGCCAGACCGGCCTGCCCTATCGACCAGAGCACCAGCCCCCCAAAAAGCAGACCCCAGAACGTCCCCCGGTTGAGCAGGGAGGGACGGCGCGGCAGGGAGACGGTTGCTGTCTGCCGGTTTGCTTCCACTGCCTGATTAAGCCGCCCGGTCATCTTCCGCTCCTGACGGCTGGATACGGTACAGGGCCGCGACCATTTCTGGAGACACCTCCGAGGCCGGCGCGTCGAACAGAATGCGCCCCTGCCGCAAACCGATTATCCGCTGGCAGTGGCTGAAGGCATACTCAATAGTGTGCAGGCTGATGACCAGTGTTTTGCCGGTCTGCCGGTTGAGACGATACAGCAGGTTGATAATTTCCCGACTGCGTTCCGGGTCCAGGTTGGAAATGGGTTCATCAGCCAGGATGGCTTCCGGATTCTGCACCAGTACACGGGCCAGGGCCACCCTCTGCTGTTGTCCACCGGAAAGCCGGTCTGTCCGTTCGTACAGCTTTTCCGGAATCCCCACCTGAGCCAGAGCATGGGCCGCGGTCTCTACCTCCAGCGGCCACACCAGCGAAAATGCGGCCTTGAGCAAAGACCAGTGCCCCAAATGGCCGGCATTGACATTGTGCACCACCCGCAAGCTGTCTACCAGATGAAACTGCTGGTAAACGGTCCCAATCCGGCGCTGAACCCGCCGCCGGGCAGACGGGGACAGCCGGGCCATATTCTGCCCCAGCACCCGCACCTCCCCTTCGCTGGGGAGCAGACTGCCGTTGAGCAGATTTATCAGGGTTGTTTTACCGGCTCCACTGGCCCCCACCAGGGCGACCCGCTCCCCCGGCCAGATGCACAGATTGATGCCGGCCAGGATTTGCAGGTCGCCCGTTCGCCAGCCAGCATCTTTCAGCTCAAAAACCGGGTTCCTGCTGGTTGGCTCCTGAATGCGGGTCATTTTATTTTTCCAATTTCACGTCCAACCGCTTCAATTTCAGCGTAGTTGGCATTTTCAGTCGGAATAAACTTCTGGGCACCGAACAGGTCCAGAATTTCTTTATGCGCCGGTACGTTCGGGTCCAGCTTGAAGAAAGCGGCCTGCACCCGCTCCACAAAATCCGGCCCGTAATGTTCTTTGACATCAGGGCGAATGACCCAATGGTAATCGTAGTAAGGCGGAGTACGCCAGATAACCTGCACCTTGTTCAAATCTACCTGACCGGCCTCCACCCGGCTCAACCAGACCTGCTCGTTGAGCACACCGGCTTCGTAACTGCCGGCCTCTACCAGTTTGATGGTTTTATCATGAGAGCCGGAAAAACCCACCTCTCCCTTAAAATCTTCCAAATGGACACCGGCCTGACTCAGGAAGTACTGGGGCATCAACCGGCCCGACGTAGACGATTCACTACCGAAGGTGAAAGTGTGCCCTTTGAGCTGAACCAGACCGGCAAGGTCATCAATGGGGGACAGGCCGCTGGCCGTGTTGGCGATAAACACACTGTGGAACTGCTGGTCGATGTCGCGCTGGACAATCGCCTCTGCACCGGGCACCTGCAAGCGGGCCTGAACCCCGGTCAGCCCGCCGAACCAGACCATATCCAGGTCGCCCACTTTGAAGGCGGTCACCGCGGCCACATAATCGGTCACCGGTTTATAATTGACCGGGACGCCCAGTTCAGACTCAAGGTAAACAGCCAGCTTGCCGTAAAGGCGTTGAAGCTTCTCCGGGTCCTGGTCAGGGATGGCCCCGATGGTAAAGGGTCTGATTTGGTTTTCCGCAGAAGAAGTGGAGCCGCAAGCCGGAAGCAAAAATCCGGCCAGGGTCAGGATAAGAATCCAGAGAAGGGACGGCAGTAGTTTAGAGGCGTTCATTATTGTCTCCTTTGTCTATTGGGTGAGATTTCAGCCGCAGGCCGACGTGCTCACCCCCAAAGGAGACAGAACCACTTTACCAACCGGAATGGCGGCAGAATTTCCTTACCGGGGTGAACAACAACGACCGGGCTGACAGGTTGAACGAATGATACAGCACGTGTACCGCAGAACAGGTTCAATACATTCAGCTGTAGGGGAAGAAGCACTGCTTCAGCGCAGGTCGCATACGGTTCACCTCCTTTCGAAGCAACTGTTCAGGTCGTCTCCCCTTTGAGTGTTGGTGAGGTTTTTTAGCGTCATCCTGCCCTCACCCTCCCCCCAACCCCCTCCCTCTCCCGCACCAACGCGGGAGAGGGAGGGGATGCCCGCAGGGCGGGGGTGGGTGAGGGCCGGACCTCGACAC
>RFJV01000726.1 GCA_003694775.1 Chloroflexota bacterium
CCGATGGCAATAAGCACAATGGCAATCAGGATGATAGAGTAGGCCGCGGCCAGGCTCATACCACCCTGCTCCACCGCGCTCAGAATTTCGACCGTCAGGATGCGCCACTTGGGGGTGGAAAGGAAAATAATCGCCGACAGGCTGGTCATATGGCGGGCAAAGCTGAAGATGAGGCCGGCAATAAAGGCCGGCAGAATCAGCGGCAGGGTCACCCGGCGGAAGGTGTACTGGGCATCCGCGCCCAGATTGGCCGAGGCCTCCTCCAGCGACGGGTCAATCTGCTGGAGAGCGGCCACCCCGGCCCGCACCGAAGCCGGCAAACTGCGCACCGCATAGGCAAAAATGATGATATACGCACTGCCGACCAGCGCCAGCGGTTCGCCCACCATCGACAGGGCCGCGCCGCCGCTCAGCAACAGCAAAGCCACCGGAGTGCGTACCTGCTCCCGGACCCGCCCCAGGGTCAGGATGCCGATGGTGATAAAGGTCAGGCCCATCAGGGTATCGGTTGGAAGCAGGAACACCCCAATCTGGTCGGAGAGACTGCTGACCACTTTGGGAAGCTGGTCACCGGGCAGACTGCGGCTCCAGACCACCATCCAGCGGAGCCACTCACCGGCCTGATTGTAAATCACCAGGAACAGCCCCATCCCCAGCGCGGCCAGCGAGCCGGTCTTCCGGGCCGTACCTTCGCTTCCCCACCAGATGAGCACCGCGGCCGCGGCAAAAACCGCCGCCAGCAGGTATCGCCACTCGGCAAAGCTGAGCCAGGCATTGGAGCCGGCCTCGCCGGGCAGGAGGGTCAGCAGGTAGCCGGCCACCGTCCCGCCGACTATCACCACCAGCCGCCCGCTGAGCCGGTTGGCGGCGATGGAAGCCAGGTAAAAGGCCAGCGCGGCGTACACAATCAGCAGTGCCCACCACGGGGCCTGAATAAAGGCAATGATGTAGCCGATACCCAGAATAGTGCCGGGCACAGCCCCACCCAGATTGGAGAAGAAGTCGAGCGCGGCCTGTCCGGAAAAAGAACGGCGGATGGTCATAAAAGCGACCAGCATCCCAATCAGCCCGGCCAGCGGCGTGGCCACCGCGGACAGGAAGGTGGTATCGATAATGGCTTCCAAACCGCGGTTGAACGCGGTGTTAAAGTACCGCAGGTCAAAAGAATTGTCGACCCCCCACAGGCGGGTCACCGAACCACCCACAATCGAAGCGTACAGCGCCAGCACCAGCACCAGCATTAACGAACTAACAGTGATAAAGCTCCACCGGATGACCGGCTCCTTGACCGTTAGCTGGCCGCCGGTGGGTTTGCCGGTCACAGAAATGTAGGAGCGGCGCTTAACGTAGTAGTTCTGCAGGAGGAAAAGGGTCAGCGTGGGGATGAGCAGAACCAGCGACAGGGCCGCGGCCTTCTGCTGGTTGTACTCGCCGTTGACCGCCAGGAAAATCTCCGCTGACAGCACGGTGACGTTGCCGGAAATCAGCAGGGGGTTGCCCAGGTCGGCCAGGGATTCTACAAACAGCAGAAGGAAGGAGCCGGCCAGACCGGGAATGAGCAGAGGCAGGGTAATCGTCCGGAAGATGTGGAGCTTACTGGCCCCCATGCTCAGGGCCGCTTCCTCCATAGCCGGGTCCAGCCGCTCCAGCATAGCCCGGATAATCAGGTAAGGTACGGAAAAGAAAGTGACCACCTGAACGAAAACCAGCCCATCCATACCGTAGATGTCGTTGACCCCGGCAGTAAAATTGATGCCCAGCCACTGGCGGGTCACCAGACCGTTCCGTCCGAACAGCAGAATGGCGGCCACGGAGATAGCAAAGGGTGGTGAAATCGTCGGCAGGAGGGTGACGATGTGGAACAGCCGGGGGAACGGGATGCTGCACCGCACCGCGGTATAGGCAAAAACGAAGCCCAGCAACGTACCGAAGGTGGCAGTCAGCAGTCCCATCTGCATGGTATCCCGGAGCACGTTCCAGGAGTGGGTGCGGTAGGTGGGGTCGATATAGCGGTAAAAATATTCCAGGCTGAACTTGCCGGCTTCTTCCGGGTTTGTGCCGATATAGGGCACAAAAAAGCCCTGCACAATCACCCGCAGGAGGGGCAGGAGGATGAACAGGAAGACAAATATTGCCACGATGAGCAGGCCGGTCATCAGGATGTGGTCGCGGGAAATCAGGCGAAATTCGTTAACCCGGCGAACCAGTTCATCGGCCAGACTGCGCCGTGGGCGGGGAGACAGGTCTACGTTGGCAGGTCGATTCATTGAAATTCCGCTCCGGGAAAATTTTCCGGCGGGCTGACACACAGGCCCGGCGCCCATCCCGGTGAGACAGACGCCGGGCCGTGCCGGTCAATCCCGGTTACTGCTTCAGATTCTCGGCGTTGGCAATTTCGTTGGTAAAGCGGTCCACAAACGCTTTCTTGTTCTGCCCGCAGAACTCAAAATCATAGTTGATAAGATTCACATCCAGCAGTTCCGGTCGAGAGGGTTTGGCACCGATGACGGTCGGGGCCTGGTAAGCCTTGTACTTGGGCCCCAGTTCCTGCGCGCCAGGGGTCAACGCCCAATCGACCCACAGCTTGGCCAGGTCTGGGTGCTTGGCGCCCTTGATGATGGCCGTACCGCCGATTTCGTAGCCGGTGCCTTCTTCG
>RFJV01000727.1 GCA_003694775.1 Chloroflexota bacterium
ACCATCGGGCTGACCATCCGGTACATTTTGAACACCCACGCCCATTTTGACCACATTGCCGCCAACGCGGCCCTGGTCCAGGCGACCGGCGCGGCGCTGGCTCTGCATCCGCTGGACCTGCCCCTGCTGAGGATGGGCGGCGGTGCGGCTCTGTTTGGGATGGAGTGCCCGCCCAGCCCGGAACCGGACATCCAGCTTTCGGAAGGGGATGTCATCCGTTTTGGCCGCTACAGCCTGCATGTTCTGCACACGCCGGGACATACGCCGGGGCACGTCAGCTTTTACGAGCCGGGGGAAAAAGTGCTGTTCGATGGCGACGTGCTCTTTGCCGACGGCATTGGCCGCACCGACCTGCCCGGCGGCAGTTACGAAACACTGATGCACAGCATCAATGAAAAACTGATGACCCTGCCGGATGAGACGGTGGTCTATTCCGGGCACGGCCCGGAGACCACCATCGGGCGGGAACGGGCAACCAATCCCTGGCTGTAGCCCGCAGGGGCAGAACAGCCGGCCTGCCCCTGCGGGGAAATCGGCCCTACAGGCGGTAGGTTTCTTTTGCCAGGTCGTAGGCCAGGGCGCGGGCCATCTGGTGGGCGTCTTCCATATCCACAATGCCGCGCACGTGCAGGCCGGCCACCCAGTTGCAGGCCACCCGCCGCCACAGGTCGTGCCGGGCAGGGATGGAGGGGAAGGCGCGGGTGTCGTCATTGAAACCGGCGGTATTGTAAATTCCGGCGGTCTCGGTGACGCTGGACAGGTAGCGGTTCATCCCTTCGATGCTGTCGTGGAACCACCACGGCGGCCCCAGCCGCAGGGCCGGATAGTGACCGGCCAGCGGGGCCAGTTCGCGGCTGTAGGTGCTTTCGTCCAGGGTAAAAAGGACCAGCGTCAGCCGGGGGTCGTTGCCGTACCGGTTGAGCAGAGGCTTGAGATTGCGGGTGAATTCCGTGGCGATGGGGATGTCGTCTCCCTTGTCCGGGCCGAACCGTTCGGCGATGAGGGCGTTGTGGTTGCGGTCCGAGCCAACGTGCATCTGCATCACCAGGCCGTCTTCAATGCTCATCCGGGCCATCTCCATAAACATATTGGCGATAAAGCGGCGGTGGTCGTCGGTGGTGGCCTGGCCTTTGAGGGCACGCTGGAAAATGGCCTCCGCCTCCTGCGCCGACAGGGCCTCGGTGTAAGGGGTCAGGGCGGCGTGGTCGGTGGCGGTGGCGCCCATCTCCTTAAAAAAGGCTCGCCGGGCTTCGATGGCCTGGGTAAAGGTGGCATAGCTGTGGATATCGATGCCGGAAACGCGGGACAGGGCTTCTATCTGGGCCGGCCAGTCCGGCGAGAGGATGTTGTACACCGCGTCCGGACGGAAGGTGGGCCGGACCTGCCCCTGCCAGCCGGAGGTACGGATGGCCTGGTGGTGCTCCAGGGTGTCGGTGGCCGCGTCGGTGGTGCAGAGAACCTCGATGTTGAACCTTTCAAACAGCCGGCGGGGACGGAATTCCGGCTCTGCCAGCCGGGCCTCTATCTGGTCGTAAATTTCCTGGGCCGTGTCCGCGGTCAGCTTCTTTTCGATGCCGAAAACCTGGTGCAGTTCCTGGGTCAGCCAGACGCCGGTGGGCGTCCCGCGGAACAGGTAAAAATGTTCGGCAAAGGTCTGCCAGATTTTGCGGTGGTCCTGCTCTACCGGCCCGCCGTCTCGACGAGGAATGCCCAGCGCTTCCAGCGGCACGCCGCGCGAGTACAGCATCCGGAATACATAATGGTCCGGAATGATGAACAGCTCCGCGGGCGACCCGAACTGGTAGTCCGGGTCGGCCAGCAGACGGGGGTCAACATGCCCGTGCGGGCAAACCAGCGGCAGGCCGGCAACAGCCTGGTACAACTGTAAGGCTACATCCTTCTGGCGGCTGTCCGGGCCAAAATAACGGTCTTCCGGCAAAAAAAGAGGGGCTTCTGTGCTCATTGTTCCTGCTCCTTGAAGAATAGTTGGGGAGTTTGTGAGTGGGGAAGTTGGAGAGTTAAAGAGTTGGAGAGTTAGAGAGTTAGAGAGTTAGAGAGTTAAAGAGTTAAAGAGTTTAGAGTATTTCATCTCTAATCTCCAATCCCCAATCTCTAATCTCTAATCTCCAATCCCCAATCTCTAATCTCTAATCTCCAATCTCTAATCCCCAATCTCCAATCTCCAATCTCCAATCCCCAATCTCCTGTTTTGTTGTTATGCACACGTTTGCGAAGATAAGCATAGTATATAACGTAAACCGTAAAACGTAAAAAATTTGTAAGGAGTGTTTCAATACCAATGACTATCAATATTGCCGTAGTTCCGGTTGCCGGAATGGGGACCCGCCTGCTCCCGGCGACCAAATCCCAGCCCAAAGAGATGCTTCCGGTGGGCAGAAAACCGGTCGTGCAGTACGTAGTGGAGGAGCTGACCCGCGTGGGCATGGAGCGGATTCTGTTCATCACCGGGCCGGGGAAAACCTCCATCGAGAACCATTTTGATGTCAACGCCGAGCTTATCCAGAACCTGCGCGAAACCGGCAAGGAAGACCTGCTGGTTGAGCTGGAGTTTGAACGTGCTCCGGCCCAGTATTTTTACACCCGCCAGCGCCGTCTGCTGGGGCTGGGACACGCCATCTCCTGCGCCCGGCCTTTTGTTGGTGACCAGCCGTTTGTGGCCGCGCTGGGGGATTCGATTATCGGCTTGAACGCCAGCAGTGATGTGGTCCGGCGGATGGTGGACATCTTTGAGGCAGAAAAGGCCACCGCAGTCATCGCCTTTGAGGAAGTAGACCCCGCCGAGGTGCACAACTACGGTATCGCCCGGCCCAAAACCAGTGGCGACATCTTTGAGGTAGCCGACCTGATTGAGAAGCCGGCAGTGGATGAGGCCCCCAGTAATCTGGCCATTGCCGCCCGCTACGTTTTTGCCCCTGCCATTTTCGAGGCTATCGACCGGACACCGCCGGGTAAAGGCGGCGAAATCCAGATTACCGATGCCATTCGTCTGGCCCTGCACGAGGGGGGCAAAGTGTTGGGGGTGCGCCTGCACGCTAACGAGAAGCGGTACGATATTGGCAACTTCGAGGCGTATTTCCGGGCCTTTGTGGAGTTTGCCCTGGCCGATGACAAGCACGGCCCGGCTCTGCGCCAGTACGTGGAGAGTTTAACCAATGCTCATCATTCGTAAACGCGCCTATGCCCGTGCCGGTCTGCTGGGCAACCCATCTGACGGCTACAACGGCAAAACCATCTCCTTTATCATCCGCAACTTCTGGGCCGAGGTAGTCCTCTACGAGTGGGACACGGTTGACATCGTCCTGGCCCGCCACGACCGGGCCAGCTTCCGTTCCGTATACGACCTGGCCCAGGACGTGAAGATGCACGGCTACTACGGCGGCATCCGGCTGGTCAAGGCGACCATTAAGCGTTTTGTGGAGTACTGTCAGGCACGGGGGATTGACCTGCACCGCCGCAATTTTTCCATCCGCTACGATACCACCATCCCCCGGCAGGTGGGCCTGGCCGGCTCCAGTGCCATCATCGTGGCTACCCTGCGCTGTCTGATGGAGTTTTACGGGGTTGACATCCCCCAGGCGGTACAGCCCAGCTTTGTGCTGGCCATCGAGAGCGAGGAGCTGGGCATTTCTGCCGGGCTTCAGGACCGGGTCATCCAGTGCTACGAGGGGATGGTGTATATGGATTTTGACCCCCGGCAGGAGCAGGTCATCGATGGTTTCCGCTGTTATGCCTACGAGCCGCTGGATACATCGTGGCTTCCGCCGCTGTACGTGGCCTACCACCACGCCTTCAGCGAACCGACCGAGGTATTTCACAACGACATCCGCGGGCGGTTCAACCGGGGGGATGCGGACGTGGTGCAGGCGATGCACCACTTTGCCGACCTGGCCGCGCAGGGCCGCGAAGCTCTGCGGACGCGCGACGTGGCCCGGCTGTCGGCCCTGATTGATGACAATTTCGACACCCGGCTCAAGATTGCCCGTCTGCCGGAGTGGCAGGTGCAGATGGTGCAGGCCGCCCGTGCCTGCGGAGCCAGCGCCAAGTTTGCCGGTTCCGGCGGGGCCATCGTGGGCACTTATCCCGATGAGGCCACGTTTGACCGTCTGAAGGAGCGGCTGGGGCAGATTGGCTCGGCGGTGATAAAACCGCAGATTGTCCCGGCCTGACCCGCCCCCGGCCAGGCCGGGACGGCCGCCGGTTCAGCGGACCGGCTGAGACAGACGGGCTAGCAGGCCGGCAGGCGTGAGCGGTTGCCCGGATTCTACGGCCAGGGTCAGCCGCTGGCGCGGGTCGTTGGCCTGCCGGCTCACCTGTACATCGGCCCCCGGATAAGCCAGCCGGGCCGCCTCCAGCAGGGCCGGACGCAGGGCCTCATAGGCGGCGTCGGTGTTGGGCGCGTGCAGACGGTCGTTGGCAAAAAACTCAAACTGCCCCGCTTCAAACACCAGTTTTTCCGCTACCCGCGGGTCGCTTTCCAGCAGGGCGGCAAATTCTGCCGTGGCCCGGAGCAGGGCCAGAATCTTCTGTCCGAGCGGCCCATCGACCAGACTCAGCTTCTGCTGGGCCAGCAGACCAAACCGACCGGCAGTGTAATCCACAGCAAAGTTGATGTGGTGGGTAATCAGCATTACCCCCGGCCCTTCCGGAACGTGCCGGTAGTCTACCACATCTATCGGAATGCCCGACAGTTTGTCCTGCTGAATCCACTGCTGGAAGATGTCGATAAAAACCCGGTCATCCAGATTCTGGTCTTTGCGGGCAAAAAATTTCACCCCAAAACGTTCCAGATTCATTGGTTTCTCCTTTGGGAGTTGATTAGTTTGTTAGTTGGAGAGTTTGTTAGTTTGTTAGTTGGAGAGTTTGGAGTTGTTAATATCCAATATCCAATCTCCAATCTCTAATCTCTAATCTCCAATCTCCAATCCTCTGATTTTTGCCGCTACACCTTCAGCCAGTCCGGCAGGGGTTTGGCCGGAGCAGTGCGGTTTTCCAGCAGGCGGGCGTGACAGGCGTGGGCGGCTTCGATGAACAGGCCGGCTTCTTCGATGCGCTGGAGGGCCAGACTTTCATTGACCGGCGGGCGGTCTGGCTTGAAGGCGTCGAACAGGTAGCGGGCAAATTTGCCTTTGGCGTACGGGTCAAAGAACAGTTCGGTGTCGTAGAAGCGGGTTTTGAACTCCTGCAGAATTGCCTGCGGGGTGTCGGCAATATCCGGGTTCTCAATCTTGATAAGGGCCTGGGCCGCACTGAGCATGGCCTGCCGGGCCAGTTCTTCGGCCTGGGCAATCTGGCCTTCGTCCAGGGCAAGCTGGGCCTCAAAGTACAGCCCCTCCGCGGCAGCAATGCCGAACTCGGCCAGAGAGACCACCTCGCCGGCGCACTCTCCCACCCCAATATCGCCGATGGTAAACTCGCGCGAGTCGGCCCAGTCGCGGTAGAAATCGGGCGCGGTGCGGTGGTCGGGTACGGTGGTAAAAGGCTTGAGCGTTTCCTTGATTGCTCGCTTGCCGGTCCGGGTGATGAATTCGCGGAACGACTCGCCCTGGCGGCGGTTCTCCATATAAAGGGTCAGCAGATGGTCCACCACATCGGGCACGCGGCGAGAGGGAATGGCGGCCAGAGCCTGCCCAAAACCGGCGGCATTCTGGTCGCGGGTTCCGCCCAGCAACAGCTGAAAATGGGGTACGCGGTAGCCGTTGACGTTGCGGCTGGAGCCAAAAAAGCCGATGTCGGCAATGGTGTGCTGGCCGCAGGAGTTGAAACAGCCGCTGATTTTAATGCGAATATCGCGCACGGCCTCGTTGTACTGAAGATTTTTGGCGACCAGCCGCCGGCGCAGTTCTGCGGCCAGCCCGCGGGAGCTGGCAATACCCAGCTTGCAGGTATCTGTGCCGGGGCAGGCCGTCACATCGATGATGGTCTGCGCGCCGGGCTGGTGCAGGTGGATGGCTTCCAGGTCGCGGTACAGGGCCGGCAGGTCGGCAGTATGCACCCAGCGCAGGAGCAGGTTCTGCTCTACCGTGGTACGGATGGTGTCGCGGGTGTACCGGCGGACCACATCGGCCAGCCGGCGGAGCTGGTCGGCGGTGATGTCGCCCAGAGGCAGGGCAATGGTCACCGCGGCAAAGCCTTCCTGCCGCTGGTAGTACACGTTGGTCGACAGCCAGCGCTCGTAGGCTTCGCCGGGGTGGGGCGCGTTGGGGGCCACCGGGGCGGGCAGACCGGCCTCTTTGTAGGCCGGAATTTTATCCAGCCAGTCCGTCCAGTGAGGGTCTTCCGGCAGACTGCGCCGCTCCTGCCGGACAGCTTCCCGGAAGCGGTCGATACCCCAGTCGGCAACCAGGAATTTCAGCCTGGCCCGATTGCGGTTTTTCTTTTCTCCGTAGCGGGCAAAGATACGGGCGATGGCCTGTATCAGGGGCAGGAGTTCTTCTACGGGGACAAACTCCTCCAGCAGTTGAGCCTGGTGTGGAATGGCCCCCAAACCGCCGCCCACGTAAACGGCAAAGCCGCGCTGTTCCTGGCCGTTGACCTGCCGGGCGCGGGCCACCACGCCGACATCGTGGATAAAGGCCAGGGCGCAGGGCTGGTCGTTACAGCCGGAGAAGGAGATTTTGAATTTACGGCCAAAATCCTGCACGTCCCGGTGACCGAGGAAGTAGCGGGCAGTCTGGTCGGCGTAGCCGGTAACGTCAAAGGCCTGATGGCGGCAGATACCGGCCAGCGGGCAGGCGGTTACGTTGCGCACCGAGTTACCGCAGGCCTCGCGGGTAGTAATCCCCACCGCGGCCAGACGGCGCTGAAGGTCGGGCGTGTCGTCCAGAGAAACAAAATGAAGCTGAAAATCCTGCCGGGTGGTCACGTGCAGGATGGCGTCGGAATACTCCTCGGCCAGGTCGGCCAGCGTTTCAAGCTGGCGGGCATTGAGACCACCGTAGGGGATTTTGACCCGCACCATACCGGGCGCTTCCCATTTGGTGTCCGGTCCTTTGAGCAGGTCGGGGTGGGGGAAGGGGATTTCGCGGCTTCTGCGCCCATCGTGGCGGCGGCCATTATCGTACCGCTGACCGTACGCGCCCCGGCGCAGGCGGAGTTCGGCAAATACTTTTTCCTCAATTTTGCCCTGCCGGCGCAGTTCCATCTGGGTTTCAAAGGCATCAATCTCTTCGGCCAGGGCCGGGTCCATCTGCCCGGTCAGGGCCTCTTTCCAGGTTAAACGTCCATTTTGGTTCGACATACAGCATCCTCCGATTGAATAGTTGGGGAGTTGG
>RFJV01000144.1 GCA_003694775.1 Chloroflexota bacterium
TGAAACCGGCATCAAGGTTATCGACCTGATTGCTCCCTTCACCAAGGGGGGTAAAACCGGCGTGTTCGGCGGGGCCGGCGTGGGGAAAACCGTTATCATCATGGAACTCATCTCCTCCCTGGCCCGCGAGCACGGCGGCTACTCTGTGTTCGCCGGCGTGGGAGAGCGCACCCGCGAGGGGACCCAGCTTTACAAGGAAATGCAGGAAGCCGGCGTGCTCGACAAGCTGTGTATGGTCTTTGGACAGATGAACGAGCCGCCGGGTGTGCGTCTGCGGGTCGCCCTGACCGGCCTGACCATGGCCGAGTACTTCCGCGACGAGGGACGGGACGTTCTGCTCTTTATCGACAACATCTTCCGCTTTGTGATGAGCGGTTCCGAGGTGTCGGCCTTGCTGGGCCGGATGCCCAGTGCCGTGGGCTACCAGCCTACCCTGGCCACCGAGATGGGCGAACTCCAGGAGCGCATCACCTCTACCCACCGCGGCTCCATCACCAGTATGCAGGCGGTCTATGTACCGGCAGACGACTACACCGACCCCGCACCGGTAACCACCTTTGCCCACCTGGACGCGACGATTTCTCTGGAACGCTCCATCGCCGAGCTGGGGATTTACCCCGCGGTGGACCCGCTGGCCTCCACCAGCCGCATTCTCGACCCGCTGATTGTGGGTGAGGAGCATTACACCGTGGCCCGCGGGGTTCAGCAGGTGCTCCAGCGCTACAAGGACCTGCAGGACATCATCGCCATCCTGGGCATCGACGAACTCTCCGAGGATGACAAGCTGACCGTGGCCCGCGCCCGCAAGATTCAGCGTTTCTTCTCCCAGCCGATGTTCGTTGCCACCCAGTTTACCGGGCGACCGGGACGGTACGTACCCATCAGCGAAACTGTCGACGGCTTCAAGCGCATCCTGGAAGGTGAACTGGACCATATCCCGGAACAGTACTTCTACATGGCCGGTAATATCGAAGAAGTGATAGAGCGATACAAACAGGACAAAGAATAGCGAGGCGGCAGGAATGGCCCCAACACTGAGATTAGAAATCCTGACCATCGAGCGCAAACTCTTCGATGATGAGGTCAATATGGTCATTGCGCCGGGCGCGGAAGGTGTGCTGGGCATTCTGCCCCGGCACATTCCGCTGGTCACCCTGCTGACCTACGGCGAACTGCAGGTCAAAAAAGAGGGCCAGGATGACCAGTTCTTTGCCATCGGTGGTGGATTTATGGAGGTCCAGCCGGACCACGTCATCGTGATGGCCGATTCTGCGGAACGGGACGAAGAAATCGACCTGGACCGGGCCGAAGCCGCCCGGAAGCGGGCCGAAGAACGCCTGCAGAAGGCCAGAGAAGACGAGAGCTTCGACGCGGCCCGTGCCGAGGCCGCCCTGCGCCGGTCGCTGGCCCGCATCAAGGTGGCCCGTCGCCGGCGGCGGGACCACGTCCGCGGACCGCGGCGCGAGCAGTAACCGGCCCGCCCGGCCAACCGAACCCAGCCGCACAGAGGCGACCGGTAAACGGGTCGCCTCTGCTGTTTTGGATGGAGTGCGCCGCGGTCCGGCTGGGATAGCGTGATACCGCGGAAGTTTGCTCAAATTCCAAATTGCAATACAATTCAGAGGCGCAAAGGGACAA
>RFJV01000728.1 GCA_003694775.1 Chloroflexota bacterium
GAGCTGAGCGAAGCGGACCTGAGCGGGGCCAATCTGAGCGAGGCCAATCTCAGCGGAGCCAACCTGTTCCGGGCCAACCTGCGAACGGCCAACCTGAAAAAGGCCAATCTTTCCGGGGCATACCTGCGCGAAGCCTTGCTTGACTATGCGAATTTTTCGCACGCCCGCCTGCCCCAGGCCAACCTGCGCAGTGCCCAGATGACCAAAACCATCCTCTACCGGGTGGACCTGGAAGGGGCCAACCTGAGAATGGCCGACCTGCGCGGGGCCAATCTCAAAGATTCTTACCTCAAGGAAACCGATATGTCGGGGGCAAAAACCGAAGGGGCTTCGATTGCCGGCGCCCTGCTGATTGGGGCCAACCTGTCCGGCTCCGACCTGTCGCCCCGGCAGATTGAGGAGGCTCGAACGCTGGAGGGAACCATCCTGCCCGACGGCAGTACACCGTAGCCGCGCCCGCGCTCAGGCCTGGTTCAGCCGGTTGACCGCCCGCGCCTGAAACATATACCCGTGCCAGCCAATCACCTGGAGCATGGTCTCCTTGGTGCCGTCTTCGTGGTACACGGTGGTGTACTCTACCTGGGGCGGGTCGCCGTAAAGGGCTTCCACCTGGTTTATGGCAGACAGGGCGTCGACCGCCTCAACCGTGTGGGCGGCAACAACCTTGCCGCGGGCATAGACTTCTACCTGATACGTGGTCGCCATAGGGGGTGTACTCACCTGTCTTTGTGTGTACAGTCATTCGCCATTTGCTGGCCGGACAGCTACAATATATGCAACTTATCCCATCTTGACAAGTCTGACCCACAGATTCCAATGTCCAAAACTCTGATGATTGCCTGCGGCGCGCTGGCAAAAGAAACCAAAGAACTCATCGATAAATACGGCTGGCAGGTAGACCTGAAGGCCCTGCCGGCCCAGCACCATATGACGCCCCTGAAAATCACCGCCGACCTGGACCGTATGCTCCAGGACCTGCGCGACGGCTACCAGCGGGTCATTGTGGTTTACGGAGAATGCGGCGCCACCGGCATCGACCGGGTGCTGGAGAAGCACGGCGCGGTGCGGGTCAGCGGGCCGCACTGCTACGATATGTACCTGGGAGAAGCCACGTTCCAGCAGTTGATGGAAGAGGAACCGGGCACATTCTTCCTGACCGACTGGCTTCTGCGGGCCTACGAAAAAGCCGTTCTGCGCGGTCTTGGCCTGGACCGCTACCCCGAACTGCTGAAGGATTACTTTGGCAACTACCGGAAGCTGGTTTACCTCAGCCAATCGCCCAATGAAAAGCTCCTGCAGAAAGCGCAATCCATCGCCTCGGCGATGGGCTGGGATTTTGAACACCGCCATACCGGCTACGGCGACCTGGAAACCCGGCTGAAAAAGCTGATGGAAGAAGATAACTAGGGAGCCTGCACCACCACCCCCTCAATACGGACGTGGTCGCTTTTGAATTTGCCGGTCTCATCCAGAATCTGGAGCCTGGCCCCGGAGCCGGCTTCGTACAGCCCCACCAGAAGGCTGTAGCGGCCCGGCGGCAGGTCTGCGGGCAGGTTCAGAGTGTGGGCATCGATGACTGTTTCGCCAGCCTGCCAGAAGGTAGTCGGATAGAAGCCGTTTTGGGGTTTGCCATCGCCCTGGGCTACAATGCGGTTCTGGCCGTCGACTAACTGGACGAAGACGGTAAAATCCACCGCCAGCGGCGCGTCGACCTGCCAGACCAGCGTCAGGCGGGCCGTTTGGCCGGGCCGCAGAGGGCCGGTCAGATGATAGCCGGTCAGACGGGCCTGGCGGTTGAAATCGACCGCCAGCGGCGTGACTTCTGCGTCCGGCGGCAGGTCGGGCTGAACCTTGACCCCTTGCCGCTTGCTGAACAGCACCAGCGGCTGGTCCATCCCCTCTCCTTTGAACAACTGCCGCGGCGCGTACGCGGCCCGGAACCAGTCGGACTGCTGAACCTCGCTGAGCCACAGGTAGCCCAGCAGAATCAGGTCGGGCTGGTAGTGCCGGATGGCGTAGCCAAAATCGCCGCGGGCGATGGCCGGGGCCACATCGGGCTGGGCCAGGCCCACAATGTCGATGATGTGCCGTCGGGACCAGTAGCCGATGTGACCGATGTCGATGGTGGCCAGGGTAGCCGCCGGGCTGGTGTGTGAGGCTACCCAGCGAGCCACAGGGGGGTAGGCGCGGGCTTTCCAGTCCGGATGTCCGGCAATGACCATTGCCGTGGCCGGAAGCATCAGCGCCAGGAGCGGGAGGGTCGCCAGCAGTCCCGCGGCGGCAGACAGGTACGGCCGCAGGCGGGTGGAAGCGGGACGGGCGAGCAAATCTGCCGCGGTCTGGATACCGCAGGCGGTCAGCAGGGCCGCGGCGGGCATCACCGCGGCGTAGTACCACTCGGCCGCGGGGACTTTGAGGGCGGTAAACGCGGCGGTATACAGCGCCGCCTGTCCCACCAGAATGAACCAGCGGCGCTCTTTCCACACCGCCCGGAGCAGGCCAATCACCAGAAAGCCGGGGAACAGCCAGTACAGGCGCGTGTCCCGGTTGCGGGTCCAGTGGTCAATAAAATCGGCCGCGCCCTCCAGAAAGTTCCGCCGGAGCCAATTGAATTCGCCCTGGGCGGTTTTTGCCGCCAGGGTCGCCGGGAAGGGGGAGCCAAAATAAACCAGGGCAAACAGGTACCAGAGGGCCGGAATGGCGGCCGCGGGCAGAATCAGCCGCCAGCGCAGGCGTCGATGGGCCAGCAGGTCGTACCCTGCCAGACTGGCCGCCAGCAAGGCCCCGTCGCCGCGCACCAGCGCGGTCAGGCCGACCAGCACCCCGGCGAGCAGGTTCCGCCGGGCCAGGTAGGCATCAAAAGAGGCCAGGATGAGGGCCACGTACAGATAGCCTTCCATACTGAAGGCCAGCACCAGGAACGGCGAAGCCGCCAGCAGAAGCGCGCCGGTCAGGCCGGTCAGCCAGCCGGCCATCCGGCGACCGGCATCGTATGCCAGTACCGGAATGAGCGCGGCCAGGGCCAGGTTCAGCGCCAGCGCGGCTCGCGGGGCACTGCCTAACAGCCAGATTCCCGGCACCAGCAGGATGGTGTAAAGCGGCGTCGTGGTGACCTGCACCCGCTCACCCGGATTGTAAACAAAGCCGCGGCCATAGGCCAGATTTTCGGCCACGCGGAAGGTAATCATAGCATCGTCCATCAGCACCTGCCGCGCCCAGAAGCCCAGCACCAGCCCCAGCACGGCCAGAGCCACCATCATCCCCGCGTGCCGCGGGTTATCTTTTAGCCACTGCGATAGTCTATCGGTCAATACGAATCCCCTTTCGGCAGAATCCGGCGCGGAATTATACCAGCCAATTGTCAATGATTCAATTATCAATGAGCCAATGAGCCAATGGATTCAATGACTCAATTATCAATGAGCCAATGAGCCAAGGGCTACCAACTCACCAACTCACCAACTCCCAAACTCACCAACTGATTTATGTTTGGC
>RFJV01000729.1 GCA_003694775.1 Chloroflexota bacterium
CGCCATGGGCATCACCCAGCGCAGTAACGGCACCGACCTGGTGCACATGCTGGCAAACCTGGCCATGATGACCGGGCAGATTGGCAAGCCGTCTACCGGCGTCAATCCCCTGCGCGGCCAGGCCAACGTACAGGGCGCCTGCGACCTGGGCGGTCTGCCCGACGTTCTGCCCGGCTACCAGAAGGTCTTCGATGCGCCGAAACGCAAAGCCGTAGCCCAAAAATGGGGCGTGGACGACCTGCCGGGAGAGGTCGGGCTGACGGTGGTCGAAATGACCAACGCGGCCATCGAAGGCAAACTGCACGCCCTCTACATTATGGGCGAAAACCCGCTCATGTCCGACCCCAACCTGACCCACGTGGAAGAAGGCTTCCGCAAGCTGGACTTCATTGTTCAGCAGGACATCTTCCTGAACGAAACTTCCCAACTGGCCCACGTGGTGCTTCCGGCGGCATCGTGGCTGGAAAAAGACGGCACTTTCACCAACACCGAGCGGCGGGTTCAGCTCCTGCGTCCGGTGCTGTCTCCGCCCGGTGAAGCCAAACCCGACTGGCAAATCACCGCGGCCATCGCCAAAAAGGTGGACGAAAAGCTGGGGGTCAACCGGGGTGAAGGCTACTGGGATTACGCCTCCACCGCAGAGATTATGGACGAGCTGGCCCAGGTGACTCCCATCTACGGCGGTATCAGCCACACCCGGCTGGCCGAAACCGGCGGGCTGGCCTGGCCCTGCCCCACGCCCGACCATCCGGGTACGAAGTTCCTGCACAAGGATGGCAACTTCAGCCGGGGCAAAGGGAAATTCTTTGTGGTTGAGGCCCAACTGCCGGCAGAACAGCCAGACGAGGAATACCCGCTCATTCTGACGACGGGCCGGGTGCTGTACCACTACCACACCGGCACGATGACCCGCCGCAGTGAGGGCCTGGACTGGCGCATCCCGCGCGGCTACGCCGAAGTGAACACCCAGGATGCCGAAGCTATCGGCCTGCAGGATGGCGGTCAGGTGGTCATTGCCAGCCGCCGCGGCGAAGTGCGCACCCAGGCTCGTGTGGGCGACCGGGTGCCGCCGGGGGTGGTCTTCCTGTCGTTCCACTGGCGCGAAGCGCCGGCCAACCTGCTGACGCAGAACTACAAACTCGACCCAATCGCCAAAATTCCGGAGTACAAGGTCAGTACGGTGCGGCTCATCAATCCCAAGGCCGCCCGGAAAGGAGCCAAGAAGAAGTAAAAACAGACCTGCATGTACCGGTACGGCAAGGCAAGAGAATCCGTAGGGCGACATTAATGTCGCCCTACCCCAAACGACAGGGCCGGCCCGGCGCCAGCCGGCCCTGTAAACAACTCCAGCAAAGGTAGCCACACAATCCAACAGGACCAGGATAGAAACCCGAAATCCAAACACTACAAACACACAAAGAGAGGTAGAACCCAATGAGCAACAACGAACTCACCAACAACGGCGCGGCGTTTCCTCGTCTGGATGCCTTCATTCCCCCTGAAATGGCCGCCAAGGCCGAAGAAATCGGCGTAAAGAAGGCCACTATTGGGTGGCGCAATACCCTGATGCTGGCCGTTCTGGCCGGGGCGTTCATTGCCCTGGGCGCGGTCTTTGCCACCACCGTCGCCACCGGGGCCGGCGGTGTCCTGCCGTTCGGCGTGACCAAACTGCTGGTGGGGCTGGTCTTCTGCCTGGGACTTATTCTGGTAGTTGTGGCCGGGGCAGAACTGTTTACCGGCAACAACCTGATTATCATGGCCTGGGCCGACCGGCGCATCACCACTTTTCAGGTTCTGCGCAACTGGGCACTGGTCTACGTAGGCAACTTTATCGGCTCCATCCTGACTGTGGTGCTGATGTTCCTCAGCAAGCAGTACACCTTTGGCGGCGGCGCGGTCGGCCTGACCGCCCTCAACATTGCCCACGGAAAAACCAGCCTTGACTTTGTCCAGGCCATCGCCCTGGGCATTATGTGCAACGCCCTGGTCTGTCTGGCGGTCTGGCTGTGCTTCAGTGCCCGCACCACCACCGACAAAATCCTGTCCATCATCTTCCCTATCAGCGCCTTTGTGGCCGCCGGCTTTGAGCACAGTGTTGCCAACATGTACTTCATCCCGATGGGGCTGTTCATCAAGATGTTTGCCCCGGCCAGCTTCTGGCAGGCCATTGGCAAAAGTGCGGCAGACTACGCCAACCTCACCTGGGGCAACTTCTTTTTTGCCAACCTGCTCCCGGTGACCATCGGCAACATCATCGGCGGCGCGGTGATGGTGGGGCTGGTCTACTGGTTTATCTACATTCGCAAACCCAAAGTCAATCCTTTCGTCACCTCGTCAAAATAGGGCCGATTTCGGGGGCGTACAGCCGTACGCCCCCGATTTTCTTTCCCCCCGGCCTCAGCCGCCAGCCTCCCGCCGCCCGGCAATGACATTCGTCCATCAATCAGGTGACAAATGTCACTGTTCTACGTCTGGGTAAAACGGGTAAGCTAAGAATAGAGACAAACCTTCCCCAACTCGCTGAACCATTTCCTTCCCAGAAATCCTCCTGCCCCTATCGACAGAATTTAACAAAACGAACCGCAGAGAAATGTAGTATCATTTGGCCAACCGTCAGTGATTCGTATGAGTATCGTCAGGTGGAGGCAACCGGTAAGGGTTGTCGGAGGAGGGCAAAATGAGCGTACGTTTGATTTCAAAGGATGAACTGCAGATAGTGTCGGCTCTGCGGCAGTTTGAATTTCTGCGGGGGATGAGCAGTACCCACTTCCGAAAACTGGCTTCTATTACCCAGGTGCATGAATATCCGGAGGGAACCATTCTGCACCAGGCCGGCGACATCGGGAAAAGCATCTACCTGGTAGAGGAAGGGCAGGTCAATATTGAGGTTGACCCGCCGGGCGGCCAGCCGGTCACCGTGCTCAAGATTGAAGCCGGACAGGTATTTGGATTGTCGTCACTGTTTCCGCCCCAGCGCAAGATGGGCCGGGCCAAAGTGGTGCGCCCCACGCGGGCACTGGTCATTGATGCCGAACGCCTGCGGGAGCTGTTCAAGGGCGACCATGAGCTGGAACGGGCCTTTCTCAACCGCACCGCAGCCATCATCAACCAGCGGGTCAAAGCCACCTGGCTGGAGCTGGCCCACCGGACGGTCGAAAAGACAGAATAGCCGGTTGGAGATTAGAGACTGGGGACTGGGGATTAAAGCATTATTGTTCTTAATTCTTCAACTCATCAACTCTTAACTCACAAACTCTTAAACTCATACACACATTTCGGAGGAAAAGCATGGATAAGCAAACCTTAATTGACCATCTCAACGAGGATTTGGCCGGTGAACTTGGAGC
>RFJV01000018.1 GCA_003694775.1 Chloroflexota bacterium
CCCGCGGAAGACGGGGCAAAGATGTCTCAAATTCGTTCTACCAATTTTGACGCTGAACCGGAAACCGTTACAATGTTGAACGTGAACTGAACTTTTCAGGAAAGGGCCAACAAGGAAAGGGATTGTATGAAATACCACATCTGGACTGCCGGCTGTCAGATGAACGTGGCCGACTCCCAGCGGGTCGGCTCAGAACTGGAAAAGCTGGGCTATCGCCATACCGACAATTACCGCAGTGCCGATGTCATCGTGCTGAACACCTGCGTGGTGCGTCAGAGCGCGGAAGACAAGGCCGCGGGGTTTCTGTGGAGCCTGAAACCCATCAAGCAGGCCCGCCCGGACAAGGTCATTGCCCTGATGGGATGCATGGTCGGGGTGCGGGGCGGCGGAAAGCTGGCCCAGGTTTTCCCGCACGTGGACGTCTTTATGCCGCCCAGCGAACCCGGCCCGCTGATTGACTACCTGCTGGCCCGCGACAGCGAACAGGCCGCCCTGCACTACCGCCACCGCCTGCAGGATGAGGAACTGGCCCTGGTTCTGCCCCGGCACCAGCAGAACCGGCTGGTGTCTGCCCACGTGCCGGTTATCTACGGGTGCAACCACGTCTGCACCTACTGCGTCATCCCCTCCCGGCGGGGACGGGAGCGCAGTCGTCCGGTGGGTGAAATTGCCGCCGAGGTGCGCAGTCTGGTGGCCCAGGGCGTACGCGAAGTAACCCTCCTGGGGCAGATTGTCGACCGCTACGGCTACGACATCCCCGATGGCCCGCGCCTGCCCGACCTCCTGCGAGCCATCCACGACATCGACGGCCTGTACCGGATTCGCTTTTTGACCAGCCACCCCAACTACATGAGCGACGAACTGCTGGACACGGTGGCCGAACTGCCCAAGGTGTGCGAACACATCGAAGTGCCCAACCAGGCCGGCGATGACGAGGTTCTGCGCCGCATGAAGCGGGAATACACTATGGCCGACTACACCGCCCTGATTGAACGCATCCGGGCGCGAATACCGGACGTTGCCATCGCCACCGACATCATCGTTGGCTTTCCGGGTGAAACCGAGGCCCAGTTCCAGCGCACCCTGGATACCCTGGCCCAGCTGAAGCTGGACGTGTGCCACGTGGCAATGTACTCCCCCCGACCCGGCACGGTCTCGGCCAAGATGATGCCCGATGACGTGCCCCCGGAAGAGAAAAAACGCCGCCTCGACGCGGTCAACCAGCTCCAGGAACAGATTGTGGCCGAAATCAACGCCCGCCTGCTGGGCCGCACCGTGGAAATTCTGGTCGAAGAAAAGCACCGCGGGCGCTGGAAAGGCCGCACCCGCACCAACAAGCTGGTCTTCTTTGAGGACGAAAGCGGGACCGACTGGCGCGGCAAGCTGGTCAACGTAGAGATTACCTGGACCGGTCCCTGGAGCATGCGTGGGGTCCTCCCCGGACAGCAAACCCCCTCGCTCCGGCTGGAACCGGCGGTCATAGCCGGAATTGGAGCGCCGGGCGATTAGATGTAGGACAACTGCTAGCAGTTGTCCTACATCTTTCCTCCTCATCCTCTTTGATTGGTATCTACTCCGCCGTGTCTGGAACATTCACGCGATAACGCATATTTCACCACAGAGCCGCGGAGGCCGCCGAGAAAAAAGAAATTGTGGTCACTCTGCGTTCTCTGTGGCGCTTACGCAAGCTCGTCTGCCTGGGCCATCCGCGAATATAACACGATTTCACGACCTGTCCCTGTCAGGGGGAGGGGCCTTTGCCCGGACTATCTATTTGTGAATTCGTGAAAAATTCGTGGACGGCTGAACCCCGGCATCCCTATACCGGGCGAGTCAGGCACCGTCCCGGCGGGCATTGGGATGCCCCGCCTACGGGGTAAACGGCTATTTTCAGAAGAGCAGGGGCGAATAATCATTCGCCCTTACAAACTACGAATTCACGAATGAATCGCGGGGCAAACATTCGGGTATTCGTGTTCTATTCGTGGATGGCTGAACAGTTACCGAGTCGCAACTTTTTCTGCCATAATACGTAGTGCATGGTGCAGACAGAAAGGAACGCCAGACCTGGACCATGCAGAATCTACTGACGATTGGTCATCTTTTTATGACTTCTGCCACAGCCAAAGACAGGGAAAGCGGGCAGGTCTCGGTTGACCGGCAGGCACAGGAACAGCAGTGGGCCGCCGAGGCCCGACAGGGCGACCGGGACGCCTTTATGCAGTTGGTGCAGGCCTACCAGCGACCGGTCTACAACCTGTGCTACCGCATGCTCGGCGACGCGGCAGAGGCAGAAGACGCGGCTCAGGAAACCTTCCTCCGGGCCTACACCCGCCTCAGAACCTACCAGCCGGGGCGAAAATTTTCCTCCTGGATACTCTCCATCGCCTCCCACTACTGCATCGACCACCTGCGCAAACAGCGCTACCATCAGGTTCCCTGGGACGACCTGCCGCCGGACCGGATGCTGTCCGCGTCAGACCCGGAGCCGGAGCAGGCCGCCCTTTCCCGCGAACGGGACCGCTCCGTGCACCAACTGCTCGACACCCTGCCCGCGGAGTATCGTTTAGCCGTGATTCTGCGCTACTGGCACAACATGTCTTACGAAGAAATTGCCGTCTTGATGGAAACTACAGTCAGCGCAGTGAAAAGCCGGCTCTTCCGCGCCCGGCAGATGATGGCGAAGCAGGCCCGGCAGACAGGAGGTGCAGACCAATGACAAACCACGACTTGTATCTGGAAAAAATCTCTCTCTGGCTGGACAACCGCCTGGACGCGGCAGAATCTGCCGCGCTGGAAGCGCATCTGCGCCTCTGCTCCACCTGCCGCCAGACCCATGCCGCCATGCAGATGGTCGACGCGCAGTTGCGGCAGGCCGCCCAAACCGTGCTGGACCCGTCGCCCGGCTTCACCCGGCAGGTGGAGGCCAGGCTGGACAGCTACCGCCAGTCGCACCGCCGTTTGTGGGCCGGAATGGTCATCCTGCTGGTCGGGAGTCTGGTGCTGGTTGGGGTCACGGTAGCCGCGGCTTCGGTATCTCTGCTGACCCTGGGCCAGGCTCTGACCGACCCGGCCATGCTGGTGTACGGTCTCCGGCGGGTGGGCGAGTTTGCCCACCAGTTCTGGCTGGTGGCCGACCTGCTCCGGCTGGTTGTCCGGGTGGCCCTGGCGGCTGTCCAACAGCCGCTTTTCTGGGGGATGGTCCTGGTCTCGTTCCTGCTGACCGGCCTGTGGGTAAAAATTCTGCGGTCGCTGTACCGCCGGACGGCCGTACATATAACGTGACATTACGAAAACACGAGATGGCGAATGATTTTTTGCCGGGTCATCCGCTCGTAAATTCGTAAATTCGTAGATTCGTCAATTCGTGTATTCGTGATAAATTCGTGGCCGGCCTGGATGGTCAAAAAAGGAAAGGCGAATATTTACTGCTGTACCGAGAGGTCTGTGATGATACGAAAATTAATCATTTTGCCTGTTCTCATCATACTCAGCCTGGTGCTTGTCCCCGCGGCGCTGGCCCAGGGTCCAGAAGGGGGACAGGTGGTCTTTGGACAAAACTACACCCTGGCCGCGGAAAAAACCCTCAACGGCGACCTGGTGGTGTTTGGCGGTAATGTTGACACCCGACCGTCCAGCACCGTCCGGGGCGATGTGGTGGTCTTTGGCGGCAACATCAGCATCGATGGCACGGTTGAGGGGGAAATTGCCGTTATCGGTGGAAATGTCAACCTGGGAGAAACGGCCCGTGTGGAGGGCAACATCATCTACATTGGGGGGCAGGTCTCCATCGCCGAAGGCGCGGAGGTCAAAGGAACGGTGACCAATCCTCTTGCCCCGCCACCCGAAGGGACCTTCTTCGCTTCGACCCCTCCCCCGTTTCCTGAATCGCCTCCCGAACCGCCGCCGCCCCTGTCCGGATTTGCCGCGGTGCTGGACCGGGCTATCAGCATGGTCGCTTCGCTGGTGTGGGGCGTGGTAATGCTGGTCGGGCTGGCGGCCATCAGCGGGCTGGCCGCGGCCTTCCTGCCGGAGCAGGTCGGCGCGGTGGGAGAGGCTGTTGCCAGAGCACCGGTGTTGAGCTTTGGCGTGGGCCTGCTGACCGCGGTGGTCAGCACGGTGGTCGGCATTGTACTCCTGCTGACCATCTGCCTGGCCTTTATCCCGGCCCTGGCCTGGATGGTGCTGGCGGTGGCTATGCTGTTGGGCTGGATTGCCATCGGCCAGATTATCGGCGACCGGCTGTTGGAGGCGATGGGCCAGCCGTACCCCAACCTGGTGGTTTCTACGGTGCTGGGCGTGCTCACCCTGACGCTGGCCGCCAATATGCCAGTGGTGAGCTGGATACCGTGCATCGGTTTTCTGTTGGGACTGGCCGGCAAGCTGTTCGGCCTGGTTGCCGGGCTGACCGGCCTGGGCGCGGCTCTGCTGACCCGCTTTGGCACGCGGCCCTATGCACCTCAACCGGCCTTCACCGGACCGGGCCGCCCGCCGGCAGATTTTGACGACGAAGACCTGGGCATCAATCCGGCTTCCGAAGAGGAGCTGAATTCCAGAATCAAGTCTGCCCTGGACGAAGAATCCGAGTGACCTACCTGCGCCGGAGCCTGCGGAGCACCGTTTGCAGTTCGTCCACGCCCAGCAGGTAAGCCAGCAGAAGGTATACCCCCGCGCCGATGCCCATGCCGGCCAGCCCGCCCAGCCAGGTGGGCCGGGCCGGCAGAAGCGGGGTCAGAATAAACAGGGCCGCGGCCATTCCTGCCGCGGCCAGCCCCATTTTGACCAGCCCGGCCCGCATTCCGTCTTCGCTCAGGCCGCCCATTTTGGGCCGAAGCAGGGCCATCAGCACCACTGCTTCCAGCGACACCGCGATAGAATTGGCCAGCGCCAGCCCGCCGTGCGCCTGCCAGCCCAGCCGGGCAAACAATCCCATCAGCACAATACTCAAACCAATGTTGACCCCCATCGCCGCCACGCCGACCGCCACCGGCGTGCGGGTATCTTTGAGGGCATAAAAGGCCCGCGTGGCTATCTCTACCACCGCGTGGCCGGTCAGGCCGAGGGCAAAGAAGCCCAGCGCCCAGGCCGTGGCCGCGGTATCTTCTGCATCGAACGCCCCTCTTTGCAGGAGAAGCCGCACAATGGGGGTCGCCAGCACCAGCAGACCAACCGCGGCCGGGAGGGTCAGAAAAAGCAGATTGCGCAGGGTAAGGCCGAAGATGCGGCGCATTTCGGACCGGTTGCCCTGGGCCGTCAGCGCCGACAGGGTGGGGAACAGCGCGGTCGCCACCGACTGGGCAATGACTCCTTGCGGCAACAGCATAATAATCCAGCCGTAATTGAGCGCGGTCAGGCGACCGGCCGGCAATCGGGAGGCCAGCACCGCGTTGACCATAAAATTGAGCTGGACCGCGGCCAGTCCCAGCACGCGGGGGGCCATCAGCCGGCCCACCTCGCGCAAACTGGCATCGCGCCAGTCCAGCACCGGACGGTACACCATCCGCCGGCGCACCAGCCCTGGAATCTGCACCAGCAGGTGCGCCCCCGCGCCGGCTACCACCCCCGCGGTCAGGCCACGCACGCCCCAGGTAGGGCCAAGCATCAGCGCGGCGGCAATAATCACCGCGTTGTAAATCACCGGGGCCAGGGCCGGCAGGAGAAAATGCTGGTGCGCGTTCAGAATGCCCATCACCACCCCGCTGACACCGAAAATTACGGTGGAAATCAGCATCCAGCGCATCAGGGTGACGGTCAGGGCCTGCTGGTCGGGAGTGAACTCGCCAAAGAATGTTTGCACCAGCCAGGGGGCCAGCACCGCGGCCAGACCGCCCAGAGCGCAGAGGAGCAAAAGCACCCAGTTGATGACCGCCGAAGCCAGCCGCCACGCTCCCGGCATGTCGCCGCGGGTCAGATAGCCGGTGAACACGGGGATAAAAGCCGACCCCAGCGCGCCGCCGGCGACCATGTAGAACAGAAAATCCGGGACGCGGAAGGCCGCCAGGTAAGCGTCCATCTCTGCACCGGCCCCAAACTGCCGGGCAATGACCATTTCCCGCACCAGCCCCAGCACCCGGCTGGCAACAAACAGGGCCATCACCAGCGTGGCCGCACGGGCAATTTTGCCCAACTGCACCCTTGATTGCGTGTCCGATTGCGCCATACGGGCCATTATACCACCACCTTTGAAAAGGATGAAGGATGAGGGATGAAGGATGAAGGTAAACAGTTCATATTACCTGAAACTTGACACCCTAAACCTGACAACCTGACACCTGCTACTTGAAAACACCGCTGTTTCTGATTATACTTCCTCCACTATGGCAAATCCGGCTCATCTTGAACTGGCCCGGCGGTATGCCGCGGGCGAACGGAATCTACGGCTGGAAATGCTGGACCTGTCCGGGGCCGACC
>RFJV01000730.1 GCA_003694775.1 Chloroflexota bacterium
GCCGGGAAACGATTTCTCCAAATAACCCGGCTCCGGTATTGGCGACCCACCGGGTAGGGACGGTCCAGCCGGACCGTCCCTACTCAGGCCCCACCGGAGCAAAGCGGAACATCCCGTACTGGGCGTTGAGCATGTTCCGGTCCCCTGTTTCTCTGATGATGGCCCACATCCTCCGGGCCATATCCTCCAGCACTGGCCGATAGGCGGTCTCCTGGGCCAGGTTGTGCATTTCGTGCGGGTCGGCCTGAAGGTCGTACAGCTCATCCTCGTCGAACCCGTTGAAAACGTACTTGTAATTTTCCCGCCATAAAATTCGTTGGGTGTAGTAGAACCGCTGGCCGTGACACTCGGCAAAGGCTTCGGCGGCCCGGCTGGTGGACTGCCCTGCCAGCAGGGCCGCCAGCGATTGGCCGTGCCCCGGAAACGGTTTTCCCAGGGTCAGTTCTACCAGCGTGGCCCCCACGTCCAGCAGACTGACTATCTGTTCGACCTGCCGCCCCGCGGCAATGCCCGGCCCGCTGAAGACCAGCGGCACACGGTAAATCTCCTCAAACGGCGGAATCCCCTTCAGCATTAAACGGTGCGCGCCCATATAGTCCCCGTGGTCGGAAGTAAAGACGATGATGGTGTTTTCTCGCTGGCCCAACCGGTCCAGGATGTCCAGAATCCGGCCCACCTGGTCGTCAATCAGGGAGCAGGCGGCGTAGTAGCAGGCCGTGGCCTCAGCAAACCGGGGCCAGTCTAACTGCCGCCAGACCTGCTGAATGCGGCGGTAGATGCCGGGCCGGCCCGACAGGTCGTCGGCAAAGCTGGCCGGCGGGGGAATGTCTGCCGGGTTGTAGCGGCGGAAGTACGCTTCGGGGACCACGTACGGGTCGTGAGGGGCTTCGGTGCTGAGGAACAGCGCCCAGGGACGGTCGGGCCGGGCCGCGGCCTGCTGGAGAAACTCAATGCCCGCGGTATAAAGCCGGTATTCCGGTGCTTCCTCCACCGGCGCGTCGACCACGCCATAAAGCAGAAAATCCCGGTAGCCTTTCTGCCGGACGACTCCCTGCCGGAGCAGGGGGCCGCGGTGCTCCACCAGACCGGCCAGCTGGTGGTACTGCTCCACGTCGTACACGTCAAAGCCGAACTGCTCCAGGCGGTTGCTTCGCTCGATGTGCCATTTGCCAAAATAGCCGGTGTAGTAGCCGGCCTCATGCAGAACCTGGCTCCAGAACGGCAAACCGGGCTGGAGGCTGGCCCGGTACGGCTCCACCGCATGGGTGACATCCACCATGCCGTGGCTGTGCGGCAATAGACCGGTCATCAGGCTGGCGCGGGTAGGGGAGCAGATGGGATTGGGCGCGCAGCACCGCCGGAACTGCACCCCGCGCGCGGCCAGCCGGTCCAGGTTGGGGGTCTGGCAGGGGGTGTGCGGTTCAATGGTGTCGGCCCGCTGTTGGTCGGTCATTAAAAAAAGCAGGTTAGGTGGGGGCATTGGCTTCTTGTTCTCCCTTCTACCGGTAGCGCCCGTATTCCTGCAGGGCTTCCCACATGGCGATGATGTTCTCCGGCGGCACGTCCATCAGAATGTTGTGCACGGTGTTGAAGACAAATCCGCCGCCGGGGGCCAGGGCTTCGATGTTGCGCCGGACATCATCTTTGACCTGCCGGGGCGTGCCAAAGGGAAGCACGTCGGTGGTGTTGACACCGCCGCCCCAGAAAACCAGGTCGCGGCCAAAATCCCGCTTGAGGCCGGTCAGCTCCATACCTTTGGCGGTGAACTGCACC
>RFJV01000731.1 GCA_003694775.1 Chloroflexota bacterium
CCGCCACCCCGCGGCCTAAAGCCACGGCGACCCCCACCCCCACGGCCTCACCCACGCCGACCCGCGCCCCGGTATCTGCCGGGCCAACGGTGAGGCCGGTCAAAACCGTGGCCGTCATCGATAAAATTGGCGAGCGCGAAGTCATCGATGTGGACATCAACCCCCGGAACCCGCGCGAGGTCTACACCCTGGTAAAGGGCGAGGGCCTGTACCGGAGCACCAACGGCGGCGACCCGCCCTGGGGCAAGCTCGCCATCGATGCCTCCAGCCTGATTGCCCTGGTCATCGACCCATCCAACCCGGCCACACTCTACGCCCCAACCTGGAACGCAGTCCTCAAATCCACCGACGGCGGCAGTTCCTGGGAGCCAATGATGAACGGTCTCAGTGCCAACCGCACCGTAGACGTGGTCGCCATTGACCCCACCGACCGGAACCGGCTTTATGCCGGCATCGGCGAGACGCTGGTGGTGTCTACAGATGGGGGTAAAAACTGGAGTTCAGAAGAAATTGGCGAGGGGCTGGGGCTGTCGCGTCTGTACCATATTGTGGTCGACCCGTTCAACCCGGACATCATCTTTGTCGGCGGGGAAGGAGCCGGAATCTACCGCTCCACCGACCGGGGACGCACCTTCCAACAGCTTCCCTTTGACGCGGGCAAGGGCACGTACGGACTGGCCGCGCACCCCACAAAACCGAACGTGTACCTGGCCGGCATCAACCGGGCCGAAGCCGGCATTATCCGCACCGAAAACGGCTGGGATTTTGTCTCGGTGAGCAATGGGCTGGTGTACGGCGGCGCAGACTCGGCCTACTCGGCCATTACTTTTGCCCCTTCCAATCCCAACATTGTGTATGCCGGTAGCGGCTTTGAAAGCGACCGGGACGCCAAAGGGATGTACAAGAGCGTGGACGGCGGCCTGACCTGGACGGCCATCAACAACGGCCTGAAAATCAACACCGCCACCGGCTATCCCCACTACGTCAAGGCCATTGCTGTTCACCCGACCAACCCCAACATTGTGCTGGCCGCGACCGGGAGCGGTCTGTACAAAACCGTGGACGGCGGCCAAACCTGGCAGTTGCGGTAGGCCGCTACCGCACCCAAACTTTCCCCAATTCCAGAAAATCCGGGCCGTCGAGCAGAGGCAGACGGGCCAGTGTATCCGGCCTGTACAGCCCCACCTGCAGGCGGTATTCCCCCGGCGGCAGGTCGGGCGGAAGCTGGAGGGTGTGGCTGTCGAGGGTGACCTGCCCCGGCGACCACTCCCCCGTAGGCCGGAGGCTCAGCCAGGCCGGCGGGCCATCGTGCTGGGCGACCCGCTGGCCCGCGGCATTCACCAGGTGGACGAACACGGTGTAGTCCACCGCAGGCGACGCGTCGGCCTGCCAGCGGAGCAGAACGGTCAGCGGTGCGCCGGCTGAGGCGGTGTCCGGCGACACGGCAAAGCCGGTCAGCCGGATGGCCGGGCCAAATCTGGCCTCCTGCGGCTGAAGGCGGGCCAGGGTGTCTGCCGGGGGCAGGCGGGTCAGCAGAATGCCCTGCCGTTTGAAGCTGGCAATCTGCACCCAGCGCCCCGGCTGAACACGGGCCGCGGTCTGCCCATCCGGCGGCAGAACCGGCCACCTCTGCTGAGGGTCGGCCAAACCCTGCTCCGGCCCCACCGCCATCCCCAGATGAAACGTCCCCGGCAGAAGCTGGGGCAGGGTCTCGGTGACCACCGTTTCGCCGGGCGACCAGACCGCCGGCGGATACCAGACCGCGGCAATCATCGGCACCTGCACCGGATGGGCCAGCAAACGGCCAAAATCATCGTACACCAGCGGCAGGAGGCGCAGACCTTCCGGCAGGGGCGCGGCAGTACGCCAGTAAAAGCGGAAGGTCACACCGTCATCCGGGTCGTCCAGCACATCGTAGCCCAGCAGAACCAGCCGCCCGTCGCCAAAAGCCAGGTCCAGCGGATAGGCTGGCGACGAACGGGCGCGGGCAAAGGAGTAAAAGGGGCAGGGCAAAGGCAAACCGGAGGCGCAGGCAACCGGCGGCGAAGCCGCGGCCTCCCGACGGGCCAGCACCAGCCCTTCCTCAGCGGCCAGCACCTGCCAGCCGCGGTTGAGCAGGTCCAGCAGGCGGGCGCGGGCATCGTTGGGATGGACGCCGGGAATATCGGTCACGTCGACCAGCAGGTAGCGGGCGTCCTGCACGGTGGGGAACACGTACACCTTCTGCCGGTGGGCCACATGCGGGTGCAGGCCCGCGCTGGCCGAAACCGGCACGTGGGGGGGAATCTGCCGGACGAGGGCCGGGACCAGGCGGCTGGCCGGGGTGTGGCGGTAGGTTTCGACCCGCAGGGAGAGCGGTGTCCAGCCGTGCAGGGCGTGGTATCCCAGCGACCAGCCGGCCAGCCAGAGGGAAGCGGCCAGCAGGACCGTCTGGGGAAGCGGCTGGCGGTTGACGACCCGCGGGGCCGCGGCCCGGTACAGGCGGCCCAGTCCACAGGCCGCGGCTACCAGCAGAACCGCCACCAGCGGCGCGGAATAGTGCTGTTCCCCGGAGTACTGGCCGGGGAAACTGCTGAACATATTGGCGACCAGCACCGGCAGGCCCAGCAGGAGCAGGTCGGGGGCCAGCAAAGGCAGAAACCCCACCGAGGCCAGCAGGCCCAGCAGGTAGCGCCAGCGGTCGGGGTCCTGCAGGAGGGCCGGCAGACCGGCCAGCCCGCCCTGGTAGCGGCTGGCAAAATAGATAGGGCCAGCGGTGCCAAAGTACTGGCGGGCCAGCGGGGCCACCACCAGAAAGGTGGCCGCCAGAAACCAGGCCGTACTGACCGCGGCCAGGGCCAGGCCGTGCCGGACCGCGGCGGGTCGCAGGGAGGGGCGGCGGAGGTAGGGCAGAACCAGCCACAGGCCGAGCATAGCGGTCATTGCCGGCAGAGTTTCTTTAACCAGCAGACACACCCCGGCCCAGACCCACATCCAGCCCCAACGCCGCCGGAGGGCGTACCAGACGGCAAACAGAAACGGGGTCACAAAAAACGGGTCGGCGTGGAAATCGGCGATGTTGGCCGCCTGCAGGTGGGGCGAAAGCAGGTAGACCGCGGCCAGGAGCAGGGCCACCCACGAGGCGACTGCGTCTCCGGCGGCAGACAGGTAGTGCCGGGCAATCCGGTAAACCGGCCACGCGCCCAGAGCCAGGGCCACCGTCTGGGCGACCAGCAGGATGCGGACATCGTCCCACAGAAAAAAGAGCAGGGACAGGGGCAGGAGCACCGGCTCCAGGTGTTCGGCCAGCCGCGGCTGTTGGTGGTCGCCCCAGGTGAGCTCCATAAACCCGCCCGGCCCCCGCACCGTGTTCCACATCGGCTGGTCAATCAGCGACAGGTCCGCGGCATAGGAGTTGAGGGTATTGTGGCGGTTGATGGTGTACCAGGAAAAGTACAGAACATACACCACCATCAAGCCCAATAAAATTGTGAATTGTGAATTGTGAATTCTCAATTTTCAATTCTCAATTCTCAATTACTTCTTTGGCCCATTGACTCATTGGCTCATTGGCTCATTGAAAATTGGCTCATTGACCCCATTGGCTCATTGGCTCATTGGCTCATTGAAAATTGGCTCATTGAAAATTGAATCATTGACCCCATTGGCTCATTGAATCAACCAGGGCGGCGATGGTGGGTTCGGTGAGGCCGTAGCCCTGCACCGCGGCAGTGGGGCGGAGGGGGTCTGCGGCTTCCTGGACGACTCCCTGCCGCCGGTCGATGAGCAGGGCGTGACTGCACCGGAAACAGCCGCGCAGGTCAACGGCAGACCCCAGGCTCTGCAGGGCCTGCACCGCCTCCGGCGAAAGGGCGGCGCTGGCTTCGTCGGCCGCGGCCACGGCAATCAGGCCATCGGCAGGGGCGCGGGCCAGAAACTCCACCAGCCAGGCCGAGGCGTTGGGGTCCAGGTGAGTGTCGAAGGCGGCGGCTTGCAGGAGCCGTCCATCTGCGGCAATGAGAGCGATGTTGTAGCCCCGCTGATTGGGCGACACGTCGCGGCCGTTGAGATAGATGTGCGCAAAATCGCCGACTTCCTGCCCGGCGCTGAGCACAACCACCTGCGGC
>RFJV01000145.1 GCA_003694775.1 Chloroflexota bacterium
CGTTTTATGCTATTCTATCGATAATCCTTACCGGGCCAGGCCCGGTTTTGTTTTTACGGAACGCCTATGACTGCCAGACGAAAACGAGACAAAGAACCCACCTTTTACCTGCTGACCCTGGGCTGTCCCAAAAACGTTTACGACAGTGAGGGTATCAGCGAGCTTCTCCTCCAGGCCAACTACCGCAGTGTGGCCGACCACCGCCGCGCTGATGTGGTCATTGTGAACACCTGCGGTTTTCTGCAGGCCGCCAGAGAAGAGTCGATGGGGGTACTGCAGGAACTGGCCGCGCAGAAGCGCAAGGGCCAGCTTCTCATTGCCGCCGGCTGTATGGCCCAGCGGTTTGGCCGCGACATTACCCGCGAAGTCCGCGGCCTGGATGGCCTCATCGGCACACGCGCCTGGGCCGATATTGTGCCCTTCATCCAGAAACTGCGGGCCAAAAAGCGGCCCGCGCCCCTCTACCACCTGCCGGAAGTGGGCGACACCCCGCTGGAGACGGTCGCCCTGAACCGCCAGCAGACCGGCTTGAGCCGGGCCAGCGCCTACCTGAAAATCAGCGATGGCTGTTCCGCACCCTGCGCCTTCTGCACTATCCCCAGCTTCAAGGGGCCTAACCGGAGCCGTCCCCTGCCGCATATTCTGGAGGAAACCCGCCGGCTGGCGGAAGCCGGGGTGCAGGAAATCATCGTCATTGCCCAGGATACCACCGCTTACGGCCGCGACCGGGGCGAACTGGACGGCCTGCCGGCCCTGCTGGAGCAGATGGTGGCCGCCGCGCCGGAGGTCAAATGGATTCGGGTGATGTATGCCTATCCCGGACACGCCAGCGAGCGGCTGGTAGAGGTGATGGCCGCCCATCCGCAGATTATCCCCTATCTCGACATGCCGCTCCAGCACGGCCATCCCGACACGCTCAAGCGGATGCGCCGCCCGCACAATGTAGACCGTCTCCTGCGGTGGATTGAGGCCTACCGGCAGGCCATGCCCCACGCGGTTCTGCGAACCACCTTCATCGTTGGCTATCCCGGCGAAACCGAGGCCGAGTTCCAGGGTCTGCTGGATTTTATGGATGCGGTGCGCTTCGACCGGGTGGGTGCGTTTACCTTCTCCCCGGAGCCGGGCACGCCCGCCTTCGACCTGCCCAACCCGGTGGATGAGGAAACCAAACAGGCCCGCTGGGAGCGGCTGATGGCCTTTCAACAGCCCATCTCCCTGGAGCGCAACCAGCAGATGGTCGGCCAGACGCTGGAAGTGCTGGTGGAGGGGGTCGACCAGAGCGTGAGTATTGCCCGAAGCTACCGGGACGCGCCGGAAATTGACGGCTACGTGGTGGTGGAAAAAGAACTGCCGGTGGGGCAGATGAGCCGGGTGCTGGTGACCGGCGCCATGGAGTACGACCTCGTTGCCATGCCCGCCGACGAGCCGGTGATGGTGGTGTAGTCCTATCCCCCTAAATTCCCATTGCTATTCTTCCGCCGGCTTTCTACAATACCCGTTATGATGACCTACAAATATATCCGACTTCTTTTGGCAACTGTTTTGGGCCTGGCGGTGGTGCTGGCTGTTGCCGTTGGGCCGGGGGTGGCCGCCAATCTGCTGACCAACGGCAATTTTGAGCTGTTCCAATCCTACAACGGGGCCAACTGGCGCGGCTACCCGGAAAAGTACGGGCAGGGCTGGTCGCTAAAGGTTATCAGCGAGGATGGCCTGCATTTTATGGACAGCGACACCTTTGGACAGTTCATCGCCGGGGTGTACGGCCAGCCATACCTGAACTACCACATTGAGGGAAACTATTCCCAGGTGGCGGCCTCGCGGCGGGCGTTCCACTACGTTTTTTCACAAACGGTTCCGGTCAGTGCGGGGCAGGATTATGCCTTTGGCGGCAAAATTGTTTCCTTCTGGAAGGGGCCGGACAACGAGATTGACCACACCAAAATCCTCAAACGCATCGGGATTGACCCCACCGGCGGTGCCGATTACGCCGCGGCTTCGGTGCAGTGGACCGGCTGGGACGGCACCGATAACGCCTGGATTTCTCCGGCCCTGGCCCAGACCGCCCAGTCCGGGCAGATGACCGTTTTCATCGAGATAAACAACACCGGCGGCGATGTGGGCCCGGCTTACCTGAACACGGTTTTTATCGATAATTTCAAGCTGGAGCTGGCGCCGGTCGCCTCGCTGAACCTGCCGGCGCAGACCCCGCCTGGCCCGGTGAATGTGAGCTGGAGCGCGACCATTCCGGACCCGTCCTTCTGGAGTCTCTGGGGGTACGATGTTGAGTACAAGGACAGTGTGTCCGGCGTGTGGCAAACCGTTCAGACGCATGACGACCCGGCCAACGGCGCGTCGACCAGCTTTACCCTGAATGCCCAGGCCGGCCGAACTTACACCGTCCGGGTGCGGCCCTGGCAGGAGCGCGCCCCGTCCGGCGACCCGGCCACGACGGCTTTGCCCGGTATGTGGCAGGAAAAGAGTATGGTGGTGGGCGAGGCCGTGGCAGGCCGGGTGATGAACCACGCCGGGCTGGGCCTGTCCGGCGTGACGGTTTCGGTGAGCGGAACGGCGACGACTACGACCAGTACGTCCGGGGGGAGCTACGTTCTGCCTACCGGCGGGACGGGAACGTTCCGGATACAGGCCGTCGGGACGGGCGGTCTGGTAGCTCCACCACCGGCCACGGTGACGGTCACTGCGGGGAATACTGCCGCCCTGGACATCACCCTGCGCCCGACCGGTTCGGCCCAGGCACTGACCAACAACGATTTTGAAACCGACCTGTCGGGCTGGAACGTCAGCGGCACGGCAGATGTGTCAACGGCGGAACAGCACAGCGGCAACAGCAGTCTCCGGCTGGCCGGCGGGGCCGTGGTGTCGCAAACCGGAGTGGTCACCGGAATGGCCCGGCCCCTGCTCTCCTTCTGGTACAAAACAGACCCCGCCGCGGGGCTGTCGGTGGTGATTCTGGGCAGTACCGGTCCGGTACAGACGTACACGCTACCGGCAGCAACCTCGTGGACACATGTCACCCTGGAATCCGGGCTGGGCGACAGCTACACCGGGTCGGTGGGCGCGCAGTTGGGGCACACCGGCACTGGCAAGGCGTTTATTGATGAGGTCAGTCTGGCCGCGGGGCCGTGGAAAACTTTCCTGCCGGTGATTCTGGCGGGGAATTAGAGCTATGTAGGACAACTGCTAGCAGTTGTCCTATAAAATGCTATCTCCCAAAATTATACCGCCACAGCATATGGTACATCACAATACCCACGCTGGTCGCCAGGTTGAGACTGCGTGCTCTGGGGTTGCTCATCGGGATGGTGGC
>RFJV01000732.1 GCA_003694775.1 Chloroflexota bacterium
CCGCTCAAATTGGGCGGCCACTTCGCGCATCACGTAGATTGCTTCTGATTCCAACTGGTGCAGGTGCGAACGCAAATAGGTATCCATTGGCTCTCCTCTGTAATTTACGATTGACGATTTACGATTGACGATTGACGATTGGGAGATTGGAGATTAGGAGATTGGAGATTAGGAGATTGGCCCAATCGTTCTTCGTCGTTCGTCATCCGTCGTTGGTCGTTCGTTCTTCGTCGTTAATTCAACCTCTGCACCGACGGCTTCAGCCCCAGCTCCTGCACCAGGGCGGCCAGCTCGGCGTCGGTCAGGGGGCGGCCTTTGCCGGCGTAGGCAATCAGCACCGCTTCCATAACATTGGTGCCGAAGGAACGGCCCTCCAGCCGCGGGGTGCTGGTGACCAGGTAAGCCGCGCCGCGGCGGGTCAGCAGGTCAACATCAGCGGGGGTGGTGGTGTTGGTGATGATGACCTTGCCGGTCAGGTCTTCCGGCATATGCCGGCGAATGTACAGAAAATCCCCGGCAATCACCGGCCCGTAGTTGAACCATTTTTCATACTTTGGCTGGTTGACCTCCTGGGTTTGTCCCGTGGGGTACAGCATGCTGATGGGGGCCAGCCGCACCACCGGGGCAATCACCGACGCGGCCAGCCGCAACTGCTTCAGCCCCCGGACCGGAATGGGCACTCCCAGGGCAAACATCAGGTCGCAGAAAACCAGGTCGAACCCGGCCTCGTGGAGCGATTCCGCCATGCCGTAGCGGTCCACGGCCAGGGGCATCATCGCCCGCCGCGGGGTCAGGGGATGGTCGATTTCCGGCCCGGCCAGCTGGAACACCCGCCGCTCCAGCACCATTTTCAGACCGCCGCCGTCCGTGCAGGGGGTCTGCCGGACATCCTTCACCAGGTTCAGGCCGGAACGGAGGCCGTACCGCCGGTCGGCCACGCGGATGTACAGCTCCACGCCGCCCACGCCCAGGGCGTCGACCTTGCCGTCCATTTCGGCAAACAGCCGGCGGGCTTTCTTTTCGTCCCCGTCACAGCCGATGCGTTCAATCAGAATCGTCTCGCCGCCCAACTGCAGTTTCACCGATTTATCCCGGCTGGAACTGCCCAGGCTGATGCTGACTACATGTTTCATTGTTGTTTACCTCATCAGGGAATGGTTTCCTGCACCCACTGCAGAGGGTCAACCGCAATGCCCTGCAGGCGCATTTCCCAGTGCAGGTGCGGCCCGGTGACCAGCCCCGTGCCGCCCAGGTAGCCCAGCAGGTCGCCCGGCTGAACTTCCTGCCCCGCGCTGACCACGCTCCGGTCCAGATGCCAGTAGCCGCTGAACAGGCCCATGCCGTGGTCTATAACCACCGCGTTGCCCCGAACGGTCAGCGGCTCGGCCAGGGCGACCACCCCCGCCGCGGGTGCATATACCGGCGTTCCGACTCCGCCGCCAAAATCCGCGCCGCCGTGGAAGCTGGCAACCGGCCCGCTGTTGTAGCTTCGCCGGGTACCGAACTGGCTGGTGACCCGCACATTCGCCCCGTCAACCGGATAGCGGAACGGCCCCTCCCAGCGCGGCCGCTCCGAAACCTGCGACCAGATGGCAACCAGCTTCTGCCGCTCCTGCTCAAGCAGGGTTTCGTCCAGCAGGGCGCTCCGGGTTTCGTCCAGCTGAATATTCTCCACGCCGTACGGCCCCTCGATGACCTGCACATTGGCCGTGGCCTCCACGGTGGAGCCGTCGGCCAGCGAGGCGGTAATGACCACCGGATAGATGTTCGGCTCGGTCATGGCGTGGATGGCAATGATGGTCCAGTAGCCGTGGTCCGGAGCCGGAGCAAAGAACAGGGGCCGGCCCTCGAACATCCCGCTCAGCCGGGCCGTCGGGTCGCTCAGGTCGACCCGCACCACCAGGGTTCGCCCCTGGATGATGACCGGCTCCGACAGGCTGATGGCCTCAAACGGTGGAGACAGCGGCCCGGTGTCGGGCGGCGGCCCCAGCGGAATCTGCAGGGTCTGGCCCACCTCGATAAGGTCGGGATTGGACAGGTGGTTGGCCTGGATGATAGTCCCCATCGGCACGCCGTAATGTTGGGCGATGAGGAACAGCGTGTCGCCCGGCCTGACGGTGTGGGTCAGCACTGCCGGGCGGTCTGCTTCCTGGTTCTCCCCCGGTTGGGGCAGGACAAGTGCCTGGCCCGGATAAATCAAGTCCGGATTGGGCAGATTGTTCACCAGGGCCAGCTCCGCCGGATTGAGATTGAAGCGCAGGGCTATCTCAATCAGGGTGTCGCCCGGCTGGACAACGTAGACCGTCTCCGGGGCCTGAGGCGGCGGCGCGGCCCGCACCGGCAGTGCCGCTACTGCAGTCATCGCGGTTGTGATGAGCACCCACACCAATACCTTCCGCATATCCCCCTGCCTTTCTGTTCTGGTAAATATCTTGACGGAACGTATCTGTTCAGGTGCGGACTGTTCGACCCTCACCCCTCCCCCGGCTCACGGTGTTCGCCACCCCCTCC
>RFJV01000146.1 GCA_003694775.1 Chloroflexota bacterium
AAGGGCGACCTGGCGAACTGCCTCTCAGCCCTGACCCGCCAGCAGGGGGTCGAACAAACCAAAATTGAAATCATCGTCCCCTGCGACGACCGCGTCCCCGACCTGCCGGCCCGGCAACAGCAGTTCCCCCACGTGCAGTTTCTGCCGTTCACCGGGCGCCGCACCTACGCCGAACTGCGGGCGCAGGGTGTCAACCAGGCTGGCGGCAGTATCATCGCCCTCACCGAAGACCAGTGCACACCCGTTCCGGACTGGTGCGCCGGTATTTTGCAGGCCCACCAACAGCCGCCCGCGGCTATCGGCGGCCCGGTGGAGAAAACCGGACCGGATACGGCCCTCAACTGGGCCTTCTACCTGGCCGATTACGTTCGCTATGCGAACCCCCGCCCTGCCGGCCCTGCCGACCACCTGACCGACTGCAATGTCACCTACAAGCGGGCCGCACTGGAGGCCATCGCTCCGGTGTGGCGCACCGAGTTCCACGAGCCGGAGGTCCACGCCGCGCTCCAGGCCGCGGGGCACACCCTCTGGTTCGCCCCGGAGCTGACCGTCCACCAGCACCGGCGGATGACCCTGCGCCAGGCCATCCGGGACCGGTACGCCTTTGGACGCCTCTTTGGCAGTGGCCGGGCCGCAGGCCAGCCGCTATCGCGGCGGCTGGCGTTCGCCGCGGCCGGTCTGGCCCTGCCCCTCCTGCTGACCGGTCGGGTTGCCGGGCACGTGTTCCGCCGTCGGCGATACCGGGCCGCGTTCCTGCGCGCCCTGCCCGCGCTGGCGCTGGTCAGCACGGTCTGGGCCTGGGGCGAACTGGCCGGCTACCTGACCGGACAGGCCGAAGAATCCCTCTCCCCCGCGAACGCGGTCAACGAAAGGTCGCTATGAATTTCAAGGGTATCGACCTCTGCTGTCCTCACTGCCGGGGCGAACTGGACGGCCAAATCGACGCCGCGGGCGAAGGCGCGCTCCACTGCCCGGAATGCCGCCGGACCTACCCGGTCATTCTGGGCATCCCGGACCTGCGCCTCTTCCCCGACCCGTACATCGATTTTGAGGCAGACCGGGCCAAAGGGCGGAAGGTAGCCGCGCATCTGCACGACGGCTCCTTTGCCGACCTGGTAAGCTACTACTACAGCATCACCCCGGTAGTGCCGCCGCACCATGCCCGGCAGTACACCCGCGGTCTGCTGGCCGCGGCCGCCCGCGCCGAAGCAGAGCTGGCGGCGTGGGAAAAGATGGCCGGTGACAACAGAACCGGCGGCAGTTTGCTGGAAATCGGCTGTGGCACCGGGCCTTTGCTGGTGGCCGCGGCAGGCCGCTACGACCAGGTGGTGGGGGTCGATATTGCCTTCCGCTGGCTGGTGGTCGCCAAAAAGCGGCTGATGGAAGCCGGGCTTGACCTGCCGCTCATCTGCGCCTGCGCCGAGGCCCTGCCCTTTGCCGCCCCCGCCTTCGACCGGGTGGCGGCGGACTCGGTGCTGGAGCATCTGCACGACCAGCGGCAGGCGCTGGCAGAAATCCGGCGGGTGATGCGCCCCGGCGGCTGGTTCTTTGCCCTGACACCCAACCGCTACAGCCTGGGGCCAGACCCGCACACCGGTATCTGGGCCGGGGGCTACCTGCCCGACCGCTGGACCGCGGCGATTGTTCGCCGTCAGGGAGGCATTCCGCCCCGGCGCCGTTTGCTCTCGACCCGCGGCCTGGCCCGGCTGGTCCGGGAAGCCGGGTTTACCCGCGTCCGGATTCAGCTTCCCGACGTGCCGGAAGGCCAGCGCGCCCACTTTGGCCCGGCCATGCGCCGCCTCATCGACGGCTACCACCTGGCCAAACGACTGCCCGCCGGCAGGCAAATTCTGGGGTTGGTTGGCCCGCTCCTGCAGGTGGTCGCTATGTTGGAGATTGGGGATTAGAGATTAGAGACTGGAGATTGGAGATTGGAGATTGGGGATTTGAAATTATCGAGTAGATACCACAATTCAAAATTCAAAATTCACCATTCATAATTTTCCCAATGTCTGCAGTGTTCCGCCTCTCGATAGGCGATTTTCTGGCAAAAACTTTATATTTTCTGGCCTTTATTTTTATGGCCCGGATGCTGGGCGTGTCGGCGTACGGCGTGCTGGAGTTTTCGCTCTCCATTCTGGCCTATTTTCTCCTGCTGGGCGATGCCGGTCTGGAGCTGTGGGCCACCCGCGAGGCCGCCCGCGGCAGAGACATTCCCGCCCTGGCCGGGCGCATCGTCCTGCTCCGGCTGGTCAGTGCCGGGGTGGCTTTTGCCGTTCTGGTGGCCCTGCTTCCCCTGCTTCCGGCCTATCCCGGTCTGCGGGTCATCCTGCCCCTGTTTGGCGGGGTGCTGTTTGTCCAGGCCCTGAACCTGAAATGGGTTTTTATGGGCCGGGCCGAGATGAACCGGGTTGCCGCTGGCCTGATTATTGCCCAGATTGTCTTTGCCCTGCTGGTGTTTGCCGTGGTGCACCGTCCCGATGCCCTGCTGTGGGTTCCCCTGGCCCGGCTGGCTGGCGACCTGGCAATGGCCGGCTATTTCTGGCGGCTGTTTCGCCGCCGCTTCGGTTCCATTGGCTTAAAGACCGGCGGGCTGGCCGCGTCTGCCGTTCTGCGCCCGGCCCTGACCATGGGCCTGTCCAGCGGATTGGCCCTGATGAGCTACAATTTCGATATGGTTCTGCTGGGTTTTCTGCTTGACGCTCAGCACGTGGGCTGGTACGCGGCGGCATACAAGCCAATCACCGTGGCCCTGGGTCTGCCGGTGTCTTACTTTCTGGGCCTGTTTCCGGTGCTGTCCCGTGCCTTTGTTGCCGGTGAGACCGAATTCCGGGGGATTGTCGCCCGCTCCCTGCGCCTGATGACCACCTTTGCCGTTCCGGTGGCCGCCGGCGGGACGGTGATGGCCCGGCCCATCATTCTGTTTCTCTTTGGGCCGGTCTACGAGCCATCGGTTCTGCCGCTCCAACTGCTGTGCTGGGCCGCGGCCCTGATTATGATGCGCGGCACCTTCCGGCAGGCGCTGAACGCGGCCGGCCAGCAGGCGCTCGACCTGCGCGCCGCGGCCTCCGCCGTCGGACTGAACGTGGTGCTGAACCTGCTGTTCATTCCCCGCTACGGCATTGCCGGTGCGGCCATTGCCACCTTGCTGGCCGAGGTGCTGTGGTTCGGGATGTCGGCCTACCTGTTCAACCGGCGGGTCGCCCCGGTAGCTCCCTGGCCGTACCTGCTCCGGCCCATTCTGGCCGCGGCAGTGATGGCGGCTGTTCTGCTCTGGCTGTCGCCGGTCTACTGGCCGGTGCGGATGGCAATCGGTGGAACGGCCTATTTTGCCGTTCTGCTGGCCCTGGGCGATGCCGAAGTAACCGGCTGGCTGGCCTCCCTGCGGAAGGTCTACGCCACCCGATTCTAACTTTTTTGCTACGTTTCTCTTACCCGGCCCACATTTTTGCCTGATAGACTGGACGGACGCGAAAGGAATTTGTCCCTATGACCATCCAATGCCTGACCTGCAATCACACCGGCCTGCAGAAAGTACGCTCCTACCGGACCAAAACAGCACACGGACGCGCCCTGTTCGGCCATACGTGGCTGTACGAGTGCCGGCAGTGCGGGCTGGTGCAAACCGTTCCCCGGCCCACGCTCCAGCAGTTGGCCGATTACTACGCGGTTGACTACCGCAACGGCTGTTTTGCCGGCGCCGATGTCGCCAACCTGGCCGAATTTCCCAAAGACAACCTGTTTTACTACAATCGGGGCCAATCCATTGCCGACCTGCTGTCGCCGCACGTACCGGAAGCAGACAGCCTGCAGATTCTGGACATCGGCGCGGGGTTTGGGCACATCCTCCACGCCCTCGGCGAAAGGTACCCCCAGGCCCACCGCACGGCGATTGAATTTTCGCAGGTCTGCGTAGACCATCTCCGCTCGCTGGGCATCGAGGTCTTTACCGACCCGGCAGAGGAAGCCCTGCCCCGCCTCGGTCGCCGGTTCGACGTGGTTATCCTGTCGCACGTGCTGGAGCACCTGCTGGAACCGCGGCAAATGCTCCAGACTATCTTTGACCACCTGAATCCGGGCGGTATTCTGTACGTGGAGGTGCCGCACATCCCTCGCGATTCCCTGAAAAAGTATATCGACAGCGTCTGGGCGCCCCGTTTTGAGGAGCCGCACATCACCCTGTTTTCGCCCCCGGTTCTGCGCGCCCTGCTGGAAAGCACCGGCTTCGACGTGCCGTTCTGCGATACGGCCGGTCTGGAGTACAAATACATCTCTGCCCTGCAGTTCCACCTGCCGCACTGGCGCTGGTTTTTACAGCGCCTCACTCCCAAACCGGTGTTCGACTTCCTGCGCCGGCGGAGCGCCACCAAAGGACTGCGGGTCAAAGAGCGGGAAGAGTCGTTCTACCAGTACGGCGGCAATCGCATCTGGATTCGAAGCATCTCCCGGAAAAAGTAACTTGTATACTGCCCCGCCGTCCACGAATTTTTCACGAATACACGAATGAACCGCGAGACAAACTTTCGTGCATTCGTGTTATATTCGTAAACGGCCTACGCTCATACAGCCGGAAAAAATTAATATATGATTACCAACCAACCAAGAACCTATTATTTTCTCCTCTACCCGCTCCTGCTGGTTTTAACGGCCTGCGGCGCCGCGGGGCCGGCCCAGGGACGCCTATCGACGCCCGCCCGGCAGACACCGGACGCGGCGATGTCGGCGGCTCAACCGCCGGTGCAGGTCGAGCATAC
Source organism: Chloroflexota bacterium (assembly GCA_003694775.1). Taxonomy (GTDB): domain Bacteria; phylum Chloroflexota; class Anaerolineae; order 4572-78; family J111; genus J111. Next base: position 4,755 of record RFJV01000146.1, read on the forward strand.
GCCAACTACGTCCCGTCCCCCGGCGGAGGCGGTCATCCGGCTGAATCCGGCCATCACCTACCAGACCATCTCCGGCTGGGAAGCCACCGCGCAGGCGGGTCAGGCGGAATGCCCAAACTTCAATGCCTACAAAGACAACCTGTTCGACCAGGCGGTCAACGACCTGGGCATCAATCGCCTGCGGGTGGAAGTGCGCAGTGGTTTTGAAAACCCCACCGATTACTTTGGCGAGTTCCTGCGCGGGCAACGCCCCATTGGCGACTGGCTGGACCACCGCTACAGCCTGGTCAACGATAATGACGACCCGCAGACCACCAATCCCGCCGGGTTCCAGTTCAGCGAACTGGACCATACCATCGAAACCGTGGTTCTGCCCGTCAAGGAACGGCTGGAGGCCCGCGGCGAAACCCTGTTTATCAACGTCAACTACATTGATTTTGCCACCGAAACCGACACCCACTACGGCCATCCGGAAGAATACGCCGAGTTTGTCCTGGCGACCTACCGCCATATGCAGGAAAAGTACGGCCTGACCCCCGATGCCTGGGAGGTCATTTTAGAGCCGGACAACAGCGCCTGGACCGGCGCGGACATTGGACAGGCTATCGAAGCAACCGCGGCCCGTCTGCTGGCGGCGGGCTTTACCCCCCGTTTCATTGCCCCCTCTACCACGGATATGGACAACGCCTGGCGCTATTTTGACGAAATGGTGGGTACCGCGCCCGGCAGTCTCCCTTACCTGGCGGAGCTGTCGTACCACCGCTACGATGGCTCACAGCTCGCTGAAATTGTCCGCCGGGCCGAGAGGTACGGGCTGAACACGGCCATGCTGGAGCATATCGGCAGTGGCTACGAAGACCTGCACACCGACCTGACCGTCGGGCGCAACTCGGCCTGGCAGCAGTTCACCCTGGCCTACTGCGAAACAGACAACGCGGCCCAGTACTACTGGATTGACCAGAGCGACCCGGCCCGGCCCGTGGCCCGGCTGGGAGAAATGTCCAGGTTTCTGCGCCAGTATTTCCACTTCATCCGCCGCGATGCGGTCCGCATTGAAGCCGAGACCGCAAATCCCGCCTTCGACCCCGTGGCCTTTATCAACCCCGGCGGCGGGTTCGTGGTCGTGGTCAAAGCGGCAGAGGGCGGAGAGTTCACCATCGCCGGTCTGCCGGCGGGGCGATACCGCACCATCTGGACTACCGCCACCCAAACCAACGTCGCCGGCCCGGAAGTCACCCTGACCAACGGGCAGTTGATGCCGGTTTCCATCCCCGAAGCCGGGGTGGTCACTGTGGTGCAGTGATTCAATTATCAATTTTCAATTTTCAATGAGCCAATGAGAAAATTGGCTTATTGACCCATTGGCTCATTGACCCATTGGCTTATTGGCTCATTGGCTCATTGGCTCATTGACCCATTGCCTCATTGCCTCATTGGCTCATTGGCTCATTGGCTCATTGCCTCATTGCCTCATTGTCTCATTGGCTCATTGTCTCATTGACCCATTGGCTCATTGACCCATTGGCTCATTGACCCATTGGCTCATTGAATCATTGAATCCCCCTTAAGTAATCTGCACCGGCCCTAAACC
>RFJV01000733.1 GCA_003694775.1 Chloroflexota bacterium
CGACAACGGCCGGGGCTGGCAGGCGCTGTATGCCCACCTGTCGCGGGTGGATGTGCGGGTGGGGCAGGTGGTCGGCCCGGAGACGCTCATCGGCGCGGTCGGCTCGACCGGCTGTGCCACCGGGCCGCACCTGCACTTTGGTCTGCGTTACCGGGGCCGGTTGGTGGACCCGGAAAGATTCGTACCCTGACAAAAATACAAACACATTGACATTCTGCCTGAAGGTATGATAGAATGTTTACATCGTTCTGCAGTTATTTGTGGTCGAGGGGACAACAAAATGCCACTCAAGCCCTACTCAGAATAGCCTGCCAACTATCCTGAATAGGGTTTTTGTTTTATAACCCGTTATTGCCAGCACTCGATACCGGCATACGGGAAGAAAAACGCCCCCATCTCTACCAGACTACGGTCTTACCTACCCCCAGAATTGTCCTCCTGGTACGAATGAGTTTGGTCCCCTTTCTCAGATACCGGCCAAATCCTGAAATTCGTTTTCTTTCAAGGAGCCAGCTATGGATGAAAAATGGCGCGAATGGTATGAGACCGTTCTCCTCCCTCTTGTCGGATATGACCCCAACCAGCCCCTTTCCCCTGCCTTGCAAGCCCTGTTAAATCGGGACCCCGCCGAAGTTGACCTGGCCCTCCTGGCCGCAGATACGGACCGTATTCAGGAGTACGTTTTTGAAAGCGCCAGACTGCCGGAGATTCGGGGCGGTAGTGAACTTTTACGGCGGTTGAACGAAGAAGACCTGCCCCGGCTGGTTGAAGAATCCGGTTTGCCATCTGACGACTGTGTCCTCTATTCCCGCGGGGGCAGTTTTCTGGCTTTGCTCCCCACAGCGGTCGCGGAAAGCCTGTCCGCCAGAATCGAACAGCTGTATCCTCAGCGAACCGGCGCGGCCTCCATCACCTGTGTCTGGCAATCGGTTTCTGCCAGAAATGTCTTGTATGGTCTGAATGGACATCATCCCTCTACTTCTGATTCCTCATCGGTCGTCGGTTTTGGGGGGCTGGTTCAGACAATGGGCATTCTGCTGCGCCGCCGGAAAGAAATGCCTGCCGTTCGCCCGTTTATTGAGGCCATTCCTTTTGCCGTCCGCTGTCAGATGTGCCAGCTTCGACCGGCGGAAACGATGTACCGTTACTTTGAAGAAGATAACCAGCCGCTGTGTTTTGTGTGCCGTCAGAAGGCCAATGCCGGCGGGGTAGGGCGCGCCCGTCAGGGCCGCAGTGCCCAGGTCAACCGTTTTCTGAAATGGCTGAAGAACGACGCGCCAGAGGAGCTGTCCAACCATTACTGGCAGAACACATCAGCACCCGATACCTTTTCAGCTCAGGATTTATCGGAATTGGGTGCAGTTTGTCAGGCTCAGACCGGCAGACGGTACATCGGCTTTATCTATGCCGACGGCAACCAGATGGGCCGGGTTCTGGAATCTTTGCCTGCGCCGGCGACCTACCGCTATTTCAGCAACGCCCTTTCCGAAGCGGTCAAAATCGCCGTCTACCAGGCTCTGGCCGAGAACCTGCATCCTGCCCGTATTGAGCGGGTCAGCCCTACGGGCCGTCCATTGGAAGAAGTCTGCATCCATCCTTTTGAGCCGCTGGTCAGTGGTGGAGATGACGTGATGCTCTTTACCCCCGGACATGTTGCCCTGCCCACAGCCGTCCGGCTGGCCCAGCTTTTTGAGCGGGAAATGAAGGCCCGTGCTGGCGATATTCTGCCCCATCCCACCCTGTCAGTGGGGGTCGTTATTGCCGACAGCCACAATCCGGTCCGGGTTCTGCAATACCTGGCCCAGGATTTGTGCAAACGGGCCAAAAAGCGTGCCCATCACGAAGCCAAAAACGGACATCCGACCTCCACGATTGACTATTTTCTGCTCAAATCGCAGAGTATGCTCCGCCGGGATATTGACCAACTGCGTCGCACCCCGCCATACTATTATGAAGGAGAACGGACGGGAACCGGCCTGCGGCTGACCGCCGCGCCCTTTACCCTGGCTGAAGCCTGCACCCTGCTGACCATCTTGAAGACGATGCGCCGCCAAAGTACGCCAATGAGCCAACTGCAAAGTCTGGTCGCCGCCCTGCACCGGGGACAGCAGTACAGTTCCGTCTACTTCCTGTACCAGCAGGCCCGTGCCCAGGAGAAGGCCGCTTTTATCGGCCACCTGACCGAATACTGGCCTTACGACCCCAAACTCGACCCCATCCCCTGGCACCGTTCTCCCGAAGACGGCGAGAAAATTCTGGTCAGCATCCTGCCCGACCTGCTGGACCTGTACCCGCTGGTCCCGCGCTTTGCCGATTTACCGCCAACAGCACGCGCCGAAGCGCTGGACAACCTGTGGCAACCCATCTTGAAGGAGGCGAACCGTGCCGGTTAAAATTGAAGTGACTCTCACCTTCGATGGCCCGTTCAATGTGGGCGCGGGAGCGTTGGGCGGCAGTCTGGCCGACAAACCGCTTACCCGCGACGCCCGCGGCCTGCCGGTTATTCCGGCTTCAACCTTTAAGGGACGTTTGCGGCACGAGGTGGAGCGGCTGGTCCCGGTTATGCGCCCCAACGAGCCGGCCCCCTGTGGCTCGCCCGTTGCAGAAAGGATGTGTCAGGGCGACGGGCCGGTCTGCCCGGTGTGCCGGCTGTTCGGCTCTCCCTGGTTGCCGGGCAAGCTGACCTTCAGCGACCTGACCCTGGCCGAACCCAAATTTCTGCAAACGATTGAGCACCCTCCGCCTGGCGCCCTGCGCTACGGGGTGGGATTATCCCGCCAGCGGCGGGTCGCCGAAGACCAGCTTCTCTACACCACCGAAGTTTTCCAGCCCGGTACGCCCATCACCCTGACCGGAACCATCAGTGGGGATTTGACCGCCGAGGAGCAAGCACTGCTGGAGGCCGGTTTGAAAAGTCTGTTCAGCATTGGCGGAGGCAAGAGCCGGGGGTTGGGCTGGTTTGACCTGGCCTATACCGTTACCGGGGAAGCCGACCAGCCACCGGCTGTGAAGGCAGAGGAACCATCTTCTGAGACGCTCAAAAGACTGGCCGTGATTGTTGAACTGGAATCATCGCTTTTGGTCGGCACGGACCGGACGGAAGCCTTTTACAAAACCACCCTCACCCACATTCCGGGGCGGGTTCTGCGCGGCTCGCTGGCCCGGCGGATGCTGGAGGCCTGTTCCCATCCTGCCGCCGGACCGCACCCGGACTGTGATTTTGGCCGGCTGTTTGACTGCGACCAGCCTCCCGTCTTTGAGCATCTGTATGCCACCACCGGCCGGGAGTTTTCCTTCCCCACTCCGCTGACAGCCCGGTCCTGCAAGTACCATCCGGGCTTTGAACGCGCCAGAAAAGCGGATGAGCAAGGACACGGCGTAGGGGACATCCTGATTCGACAGACGGTATTCGAGATAATGCTCCAGACTCACCTGGACGGGAAGCTGTCCACGCCCCTGCCAGGCCTGTACCGCCCTCTCTGCCCGGTCTGTGGGGAAGAGGTTGAGCCTTTTTCCGGCACGATGGTGATACTGCCGGGAACTCGCGGCGATGGCACCCCGGCTTTCTTCTATGATAATGTCAACGTCCCGGCGCGGCGTACTTCCCGCACGGCCATCAACCGCCAGCGGGCGGTCTCCGCGGATGGACAGCTTTACACCCTGGAAGTGATAGAACCGCAGGACAGGCATCAACGGCGTACCCGTTTTCGGGGCCAGATTACCGCCTCACCGGAACAGACGGCCATCCTCAGGCAGTGGTTGTCCCGTCTGGAGGCCATCGGCCAGGGACAAAGCCGGGGCCTGGGCCGGGTAAAGATTGAGATGCTTTCCCCGGACAGGGTGGACAACCCCCTGCCGTCTGTGAGTGACCGGCTGGCCGGGTTTACCGCCGCGGTTCGGGCGGTGTGGCAAACCTGGCAACAGCAGGTTGGAATTGACCCCCTGCCTGACGATACCCTGTTTTTCTGCCTGACCTTGCTGTCCCCCCTCAGCCTGGAGCGGGCCGGTCTGCCGGAAACCCTGCTCACCCCGGAAAGACTGGGTTTTAACCGGGATGTTGCCCTGATACGGGCTTTTACCGCCTTTCAGACCCGCGGCGGCTGGCATCTGGGCGCCGGCCTGCCCCGGCGCACCCACCTGATGCTGGCCGCAGGCAGTGTCTTTATGTACCGCAGTGAGGGATTGGACCAGGCCGACCTGGCCCAGGCGCTGGACCGCATCGAGCGAACCGGCCTGGGTAATCCCTCACTCCGACGGCAGGGATTTGGACGGGTGGTGGTCTGCCTGCCGTTTCATTACCAACCGGAGGTTGACTTATGAGCGAAAATCTTTCGACCAGGGAAAAGGAACGTTCCCAACTGCGCCGGCAGATGGCAATCCAGCACCAGATTGAGCGGCTGATGAACACGCTCATCCGGAGCGTCAAACAGTTGGTGGACGATACCCAAATTGCCGAGAGTAATATGGAAAAGCACCAGCTCAAAAATCTGCTCAACGTAGCCCTGGAAAGCCCCAGCGTGGAGGTGGTCAAACACTACATTCTGTACCAGATGGGGCGGGATACCGCCGGAACAAGCTGGCGCTACCGGCAGTTTGGCGAAAGATTGATAAAGCATTTGGATGAACTGGGCAAAACCGAGACAGAGCTGGTCTTAGGGGCGATATCAGCGGAGGGAAAACCTGCCGGCTCCGCGCCCTACTTTACGGAAAAAGACGAAATCTGGCATCAACTGGTGCGGGCCTACCTGGGCCAGTTGAACCGCTATTTCTACTATGCAAAGGAGAAAAGCCGATGGCCGCAGGAAACCAGTGGATAGATTTCAGCCGCTTTCACAGCCGTCTGCGGGTGACCGGCAGACTGCGTACGGAAACCGCCCTGCGCATCGGCAGTGGCGGTAGCGACAGCCCGACCGAACACGACCTGCCGGTGGTCAAAGACCTGCGCGGCCGGCCCTATATACCGGGCAGTTCGGTCAAAGGCGTTTTGCGGGCGCACCTGGAACGGCTCCTGCGCGGCCTGGATGAACGGCTGGCCTGCCTGTCTACCAGCCGGCCGGCGAAAGCTGGCGTCCTGACCGGCTGTCTTACCCAGGGGGACGTGGATGCGTTGAAAGCCGCGCACCAGAATGACCCCGATGAACTGGCCCGCCAGATACTGAAGCGTTCCTGCTGGACCTGCTCCCTCTTTGGCGCGCCCTGGCTGGCCTCCAAAGTGATGATTCGGGATTTACCGGTTATCGAAGAAACCTGGTTTGAGCGCTACCTCATCCGCGACGGGGTAGCCATTGACCGGGACACCGAAACCGCGGGCAATCAGCTAAAATATGATTTTGAAGCCGTACCGGCAGGCACAGAATTTACCTTTGAGATGGTCGTGGAAAACCCGTCGGAGGCGGAACTGGGACTGGCCCTGCTGGGGTTGCGGGAGTTTGAACAGGGCCACATTGCTCTGGGCGGAGCCAGCTCGCGCGGGCTGGGCCAGGTGTGCCTGGAACTGGACTGGGACCGGTCGGAGTGGCTGACCGCCGGGCAGTTGAAAGCGTACTTTGCCGGACAGCCGCCCCAGGCGCTGGCCGATGAGTCCGTCCGGACCGGTTACTGGAAAGCCTTTCTGGCCGCGTTAGAGAACGGAAAGGAGACAGCCGAGCATGCATAAAAAACTGGTCAACGAACTGCGGTTGAGTTTTGCCATCCGGCCAGAAGGTCCTCTGCTCATCAAGTCGGGCCGGGAGGCCGGTGCAGACCCTACCCTGCTGGACATGAACTTCGTCCGCACCACCCACGCCGAACTGGGAGAAACTGTTTACCTGCCCGGCTCCAGTTTGAAAGGGGCCATTCGCAGTCACTGCGAAAAAATTGGCCGCACGGTGGGGCTGAATGTGTGCAACCCTCTGGATATGAAAAGCGGTTGCGGGCACAAACTCCAGCGTCTGAGCCAGCAGACTGAGGTTAGCGGCGCAGACCTGTACCACCGTCTCTGTCCCATCTGCCGCATCTTTGGGCATACGGTGATGTCCAGCCACATCCAGTTCAGCGATGCCTATCCCACCCCGGAAACGGTCCGGCAGGCCAACCGCACCGAGGAGAGGGACGGCGTAGCCATTGACCGGGTGTCGGGGGCGGTGGCGGTGGGTCCGTTCCAGTTGGAGGTGGTCACCCGGGGCGAATTTGAGGCCCGGATGACTCTACGCAACTTCCAGCTCTGGCACGTCGGCCTGCTGGCAGTGGCTCTGCGGGATATGGCCAACCAGTGGCTTCCGTTGGGTTTTGCCCGCAGTCGGGGTCTGGGGCGGGTCAGCCTGACCTACCGGCACCTGGAGATTGCCTATCCTGGCCAGTTTGGGCAGACCGACGGCCGGGATTTTCAGGGGCAAATTTTGGGAGTGACCACATTTCTGACCGATGAGGAAATCAAGGCTTATGACTACACACCAGAAGAACCGCTGGTTCCGGCGGCCCGCCCGGAAGTCGAGAAGGAATGGGGGCGGGTCACCCAGAACTGGACCAGGCCGGAAGCGATAGAGGCTGTGCTGAAGGCAACTGTGACCTGCTGGGCCGGATACGTAAAGGGCAAAGGAGGGGTCAATGGCTGAACAGCCCTGCATCTACCGGCGAGAGGTTCCCTCATTGGCCGGGGTGGCAGAAATTTTGCAAACCTATGCCGACAGGCTGGCCTGGCTGTACACCGAATCAGAAGCGGGGGTGGAACTAACGGCCTACCGGTCGCCGGAAGCCGGCTTAACCCACGGTCGGGCCTTTGGGCCGAAGCTGGAAATTCGCTGGGAGCAAACCGCCTCTGGTTTTGACCTGCTCCTGCTGACCGAAATCCCCCTTAATCCGGCCGGCTGGCAGGTGCTGTTGGACCCCGGCAGTCTGGAGGCAGAAGAAAGCACTATCCTGCTGTGGGGAACACATATCCGCCACCTGGAACATCCTCACTATCTGGCCGGGAAAACGGGCGAGGCCTGGATAGAGACCCGTCTGCCCCGGCCGCTGAAATATCCGGTGGCCGGTTCACCGCGGTGGGTGAAGGCCGGGGTGGTGATTTACCGTCAGGCAGGCCGGCCCATCCTCACCCGTCTGGCCGGTGTGGAAGGAGGCGAAGATGAGCCGTCCGTCTTATGGTAAACCGACCAATCCCAAACCGTACGATTTTGTGCCCTTTGCCGGAAAAGTCAGGCGGCAGAATACCGCCGGGCATGACCGCCTGGACCTGGATACCCGGTTCAGCGGCCGGCTGGTCATCCGGTTCGAGGTGCTGACCCCTCTGTTTATCGGCGATGGCAGTTACGCCCTGGGGCGGGATGCCGGCTTCCCGGAGGAAAAGGTCATCCGGCCTTTCCACCGGGTAGGGGGTGTCCCGACCGTGCCCGGCGCGTCGCTTAAGGGGGTGGTGCGGAGCATTGTGGAGGCGGTCAGTCCGTCCTGCCTCACCACCACCCGCGTTCCTTTTAAACGATTGCCCAAAAATGTGGAACTGACCACCTCCTACCGGGCAACATGCAAGCCAACGCACGCCTGCCCGGCTTGCAGTATGTTTGGCCGGACGAGCCAGCAGGCCAAAGTCTCTGTCGGCGACGCTTCCCTGCTGGAGGGCGGGCGCTTACAGCTGTTCCGGCTGGCCCCTTTGTACGCCCCGCGGGCCTTCAAAACCCCGCCGGCATACCTGGATAAACGGGGAAACTTCCGCGGTCTGAAATTCTATTTTCACAGCCGGCCCCACGAAGATGAGCGCCAGCCGCCGGTGGAGGTTATCCCGCCCGGCAGAAAACTGCAAGGGATGGTGACGTTTGAAAATCTATCCTCGCCGGAACTGGGCCTGCTCTTTTTTGCTCTGGGGATGGAAGGCTCCATCAGTCTCAAGCTGGGCGGCGGCAAGCCGCTGGGGCTGGGGTCTGTCCAGACGGTAGAGGCAGAGCTAACCCTGCTGGGGATAGATTATTACCTGCAAACAGAAGACCCGCCGGACGTCAAAAGCGGCGCGGAACTGGCCGGTTTTGTTGACCGGCAGGTGCGGGCCGCCGTAGAGAGTAAACTCCTGCAAGTGGACCGCGCCCAGAAGCTGATAGAGATTCTGGCCTACAAGCCGGGCCGGCATGCCCCCGATGGGGCGTATTAGGAGGAGGCCGATGGAACTGACCGCGAAAGACTGGGCCAAAGCCGAGGCCATTGCCCGCGAACTGGCCCACGATGTCGACCGGAACGAACTGGGGAAAATCGTCTCCTATGCCCGGCGCAGTCGGGATGTGGGCAGGGTGATAGAGCTGGCCCGCGGCCTGCCGGCCAGCGGCTACGTTCGCAGTGGACGCACCCGCAGTTATCTGACCCGCATCGCCGACACCTTGCAGAACAACCTGGCCGGCATTACCGACGGCGAGCAAGCTTTGGCCATCCTGGCCTGGGCCTTCCGCCTGATGACCACCTACCAGACCGAATTAGGTACCCGCAAGGCACAAGGACGTAAATCGAAACGGTCAGGGTGAGAGTAGAATCGATGTTGCGAAGACGGCTTCGCTCCGCTTGCAGTGATACCCACCCCAGGTGGTAAAATGTAAGAGATTATAGTATCGTAACTATCTCAAGCTGTGCAACCGGAAAGTAAATACCCGGCCCATAATGTCATTGCGAGGGCGTAGCCCGAAGCAATCCCCGCTCCCGATGACCGGAGGAGACTGCTTCGCTAACGCTCGC
>RFJV01000147.1 GCA_003694775.1 Chloroflexota bacterium
GGTCCGGGGGGGTAACGATTCCGCCGTAAATCCTGTATCCTGAATGATGTAGGGGGCTGGCCCCAAACCCGCCCCCTGCGAACCCCGTATTTTCTCAAGCGTTGGACAGTCCCTGGCAGGACGACACCGAGGGATAAAATTTCTGCAGGACAACTGCTAGCAGTTGTCCTACAGAAACGTTTTTCCAGCAGGAGTCCGACAGTCCCTTTGGGACGACAACGAGAATATCTGTACCGGGCGCAGGTGAAAATGGGGATATAACCCTCACCCCTCCCCCTAACCCCCTCCCCTCTCCCTCGGATGGGAGAGGGGAGGGGGAAACCCGCCGCAGGCGGGTAGGGGTGGGGTGAGGGCTGTCCCCCCAACGCTATTCTCAGAGGAGCGATGATGAAGGTTGCCGGGTTTCCCCTTTTCAAGCTGTTTGCCGTTGCCCATCCCCACCGGACATTCCTGTGGCGACACGCCGTTGCCTGGCTGGTTGTGCTGGGGTGGCTGGTGTTATTGCCGGGGCCAGCCTCGGCGCATGCCTCGCTGGTTCGTTCTACTCCTGCCGGAAACGCCACTCTCACCGACCCTCCCCATGAGGCCCGCCTCTGGTTTAGCGAGCCGGTTTCGCCTGCTTTCAGCACGGTAACCATCATCGATGGGCAGGGCCGTGCCATCCCGCCGGTCTCCATCCGGGTGGGGGATGACGACCCCACTCTGCTGATTGTCACCCTGCCCGACCTGCCGCCCGGCCTGTACAACCTTCGCTGGAAAGTCCTGTCCGAAACCGACGGCCATTTTACCCAGGGGCCGCTGGTCTTCGGCGTGGGCAGTGAAGTTTCTGCCGCTTCAGCCGCAACCGCATCCGAACCGGCGTCTTCAATCCCACTGGTGGAAGTTTTCCTGCGCTGGCTGAATTTTGCCGGTTTGATGGGGCTGGTGGGAGCCGCAGGGGTGGCGGCAGTGGTGCTGAAGCCGTCGCCGGGCGCGCTCCGGGAGCGGCGGTTCATGCGGCTCCTCCATCACCGCGTTCTGCGCTGGGCGTTCTGGTGTACCGCCGCGGCCCTGCTTGCCGGGGGGGGGGTGCTGGGCTGGCAGGTGGTAGTTCTGCGCCCGACCCTGCCGGAAAATGCCGCCCTGACCGCAGTGGTCTGGCAGTTGGTCAGCCATACGCGGTGGGGCCAGATGTGGCTGGCCCGTCAGGCCGTGCTGGCCGCGGCGATGTTCTGCCTGCGGCGGCGGTATCCCCTGCCGGTGACCGGCCTGCTGGCCGTGGGCGCGGTCGGTTTGCAGGCGTCGATGGGCCATGCCTCCGGCCTGTCCCGCGCCCCGGCCCTGGCGGTCACGCTGGATGCCCTGCACATTGCCGCGGCAGGAATCTGGGTTGGAGGGTTGCTGGCTCTGGTGGTGGCTTCCCTTTTGCTGTACCGCCAGACCGGTTACCGCTTTGCCGGCCTGTCCGGCAGAGTCTGGAAGCGGTTCAGCCCGCTGGCTGTGCTGGGGGTGCTGGTGCTGGTCGCCAGCGGCCTGTACAGCACCGGGCGGCAGGCCGCTTCTGTGGATGCGGTGCTGACCACCCGGTACGGGCAGTTTCTGGCGGGCAAGCTCTCCCTGGTTCTGCTGGTCGGTATGGTAGGGCTGGTCAACTCGATGCTCCTTCACCCCCGTCTGGCCGCGCCGCTGGCCCGTCTGCTGAAAAAGCCGCCGGGCTGGACGCCGGTTTCGCCCCACCGCCTGTCGCGGCTGGTGCTGGTTGAAGCCGGCCTGGGCCTGCTGGTTGTTCTGGCAACCGGGGTTATCACCACCCTGCCAACGGCGAACGGCCCGGAATTTTCTGCCTCTCCTGCCGATACGCCTGCCGCGTTCAGCCAGCAGGTGGATGATATGGTCATTACATTTTCTGCCCGGCCCAACCGGCCCGGACAAAATCTGTTTTCAATCCGGGCGGTCAGCGTGCGCAAACCGCCGCCGGCGGAAATGATGCGCCTCATCGTCCGTCTGACCTACCTGGACCAGGATTTCGGGCGGATGTCGGTGGATGCGGTGGAAATTGAGCCGGGGCTGTACCAGGTGGGGGGAAACTACTTCACCAACCCCGGTCGCTGGAAAGTCCAGGTGATTGCCCGCCGCCGCGGCCTGAAGGACGCTTCGGCCCAGTTCCAGTGGGTAGTGCCGCCGGCTTCGGCGCGGGCCGAGATTGTCTCGACCCGGCCTCTGGAACCGGTTTTGACCATCACCGCGGGGATGGTCATCCTGCTGGCAACGGCCGGTCTGACGGGCCTGTATTTCCGCCGCCGCACTGCCGCCCGGCCCAGGGCCAGAATTGCCCTGCCGGGGTCGGTGCAGGTGCAGAATGGGGGTTAAACGATGAGAAAAACGTGGATGCTGTGGTTGTTGCTGGGGTTGCTTGTTCTGTCTTTGGCCGGATGTGCACCCGCAGAACAGGCCGTTCAAATAGAGGTGCAGGTTTCGCCCCAGCCGCCCGCGGTTGGGCCGGCTCATCTGCAAATCCAACTGCTGGATTCCGGCGGACACCCGCTGGCGGCGGAAAAAGTCAGCCTGGAGGCCGCGATGTCTGGTCCGGAAATGCCGCCGGTAAAGGCTCTGGCTCGACCTGCCGGTGACGGTCGCTACGAGGCTCCGTTCCGCTGGTCAATGCCCGGCCAGTGGACACTAACCGTTGCCGCGGTGCTTTCCGGCGGGCAGACAGTCACTCGGCAGGTCAACCTGGATGTTGCCCCCGCAGACAACCAGTCTGCCGCCAACCGGGTGCTGGTTCCCAATCACGGCGCGGCTATTCACCTGGAATCACCGCCGGACGGAGCGGTCTTTGCCGCCGGACAGGTGGTGCCGGTTCGGGTGTCGGTAGAGAATTTTACCCTGGGCGAGGACGGCAACCACTGGCACGTGTACGTTGATGGCCAGCCGCAGCGGATGATTATGGGAAATATTCTGACCGCCGAACTGCCCGACCTGCCGCCTGGCGAACACACAATCTCGGTGTACCTGTCCAATGGCGAGCACGCCGACCTGGCAGAGGGGGACAGTGTCCGGATAGAGATTGCTGAACCTGCCGCGGGGGGGAATTAGCCGGATGCGCCGCTTTTGTTGTGCCCTGTTCAGGAGATGGGTAGGAAACCGCCTGGCCGCCGCCCTGGCCGCGGCCCTGGTGCTGGGGCTGGTCTGGCTGTTCCCTGCCGCCGCAGATTCCCCGCCGGTTATCGACCCGGCCCTGCAGAACCTTCTGCGCTCAGCCCGGCCCGGCGACACCTTCAGCGTGATTGTGCGCCTTAAGGACCAGCCCCGCCTCGACCGCCAGCAGTCGCCGCCGGGAGAAAGCCGGCAGGCCCGGCTGAGCCGGGTAGTGCGGACGCTCCAGCAGGTCGCCACGACGAGCCAGCAGAATCTGCGGGGGCGTCTGCAGGTGTGGCAGTCGCAGGGAAAGGTGAACCGGATAACGCCGTTCTGGATTTTCAACGGCCTGGCCGTGACCGCCGTGCCGGAGGTCATCCAGCAAATGGCCCTCCAGCCGGAAGTGGCCTCGATTACCCTGGACAGCACCATCCCTGCACCGCCACCACCGCCGGAAATTGGTGTGCAGGCCGTGGAGGCCAATCTCCAGCTGGTCAACGTACCGGCAGTGTGGAGTCAGGGCTATACCGGTCAGGGGATTGTGGTGGCTACAATGGACACCGGTGTGGGGTACGACAGCAGTTTTTCCCATCCGGCCCTGTTTGCTCGCTGGCGGGGGGGGAGCAACAGCTGGTTCGACCCCTACGGCCAGCACGCCCAGCCGGCAGACCTGAACGGGCACGGAACCCGGACGATGGGCATTATGATTGGCGGGGTGGACGGCAACACCGGCCTGGCGTTTGGCCTGGCCCCCGATGCCCAATGGGTGGCGGTGAAGATTTTTAACGACCAGGGGAAGGGGACAACCTCGGCTATTCACCAGGGGTTTCAATGGCTGTTGGACCCGGACGGCAATCCCGATACGCCCGACGCACCGCACGTGGTCAGCAATTCCTGGATTTGGTACCAGGGATGCCAGCTTGAATTCCAGCCCGACCTGCAGGCCCTCCGGGCGGCAGGTATTCTGCCGATTTTTGCCGCCGGCAACGATGCCTCGGTCAGCCACAGCCCGGCCAACTACCCCGAAGCCTTTGCCGTGGGCGCGGTCGATAACAACGATGTCATCTGGGATGATGGTCCGGGGGGAAGCAGTAGCCGGGGGCCGTCTGCCTGCGATGGAACTATCTATCCGGAAATCACAGCACCGGGGGTAAGCATCCATACCACCTCGCTCTACGGGTCGTATTTCAACGCCACCGGGACCTCGATGTCTGCTCCCCACGTGGCCGGCGCGCTGGCGCTGTTGCTCCAGGCGTTTCCCGGTTTGCCGGTTGACCAGCAGGAAGCGGCCCTCCTCAACGGCGCGGTAGAGCTGGGACCTGTCGGCCCGGACAACACCTACGGCTACGGGCGGCTGGACGTGCTGGCCTCCCTGCAGTGGCTGGAGCAGAACGTTCAGGTGGCAGACCTGGCCGTCACCCAGACGGCCTGGCCGGAAACGGTCACCGCGGGCGCACCTCTGACCTACACCATTACCATCAGCAATTCGGGACAGGTTGTTGCTTCTGCGGTAGCCCTGACCGACACCCTCACTCCGGCAGATGTGGCCGTGGGTGACCCGCTGGCCTCCCAGGGAACCTGCGGTCCGCCCGCCGCCAACAGCTTTGCCTGCAGTCTGGGCAGTCTGCTTCCCGGCAGTACGGCCACCGTGACCGTGGTGGTGACTCCGGCGACAGCCGGCATTACCCTGACCAATGCCATCACTGCCGCCACCAGCGCCGTAGAAATCAATCTGCTGAACAACCAGGCAGTATTCCAAAGCGCAGTGATTGCTTCCAGCCCCCCGCTGGAGAAGGTGTTCCTGCCGCTTATCATCAGAAATCAGGAGTGAAACAATGGCCGACCTGACAAAACAGCGAGTCAACAGCCGGGTTGTTACCTGGGCAGTGGTTGTGCTTCTGGCCCTGCTTTCTCTGGCCTGTGCATTTGGTGGTAGCGGCGACACCGGCTACCGGGTGCAGAAAATCCTGCCCACCATTACCCCCACCGCCGTTGCCCTGGCCGATTTTGCCGTGGAAGAAGCGGCATCCAGCACGGATACCGCCTCCCCTGCCCAACCGGAAACCGGGGACAGCCCCGCGCTTGCCGGTCAGACAGCCCGGCAGGCGCCCCGGTTTGTCGTAGTGCCGCAGAATCCCCCGCCCGCGCCCGCCGCGCCTTCCACCGCGCCCGGCGCGTCGCCCGGCTATGTGCCGCCCGCGCCTTCAGCGGGGCAAACGCCTGCCGCCGCGCCGCAGTTTAACCCGACCCCCACCATCCCGCCGACTCCGCGCCCGGTGTTTACCCCTGTCCCCACGCCGACCCCCCTGCCCACGGCGACTCCGCGGCCTACGCCCCCGCTCCCGCCCGCGGTGGCCGGCTGGTCGTTTGTTGGGGTGCGGGCCGCGCTGGAGGATACCGATGCCGTGGTGGTGGGCGAACTGTACAACCACACCGGTATTCCCCAGACCGACATCTTTGTGTCGGGAGTGTTTTACAACGCCCAAAACCAGGTTATCGATGGCGAGATTGACGTGCTCAGCCACGTACCGGTCGATGTGATACCGCCCGGTGCACGGGTTCCCTTTGAACTCCAGGTAGAAAGCCCGGAGCCAATTTACCGGCTCGACCTGTACGCTATGTCGGAGCCGGCGGGCAACCCGCCGCGGCAGGATTTCCACTTTGCCAATGTTACGGAAAAGGTCACTGCGTCTAACCTGTACTGTGTGGAGGGGAACATCATCAATCCGGCAGAGCCGGTGGAGGATTACCTGCTGGTGATGGCGGTGGCTTACAACCGGGAGAAC
>RFJV01000734.1 GCA_003694775.1 Chloroflexota bacterium
CTCGTAATGACACTTCACTTATTTCTGCACCACCACCCGGATATTTTCCGTGGAAAATTCCAGAATGACAAGTCTAACCCATCAAACCGGGGTTGACCTGGGCGTAAGCCCCGTAAAATTTTTTCAGAAGAAAATAAAGCGTCATCCGGTTTCAGCCCGTCTTATGTAAACAGTGCCACAGGATACCCCTGTTGAGCTGTCAATACCAAACTCATTTATCGAAAGGAGCCATACAAATGGCCAGTAAAATTCAAGCAGTCAGAGCGTATTGCCCCCAGATTGAGCTGGGAGACGCCGCCGGCGAGGAGCTGTTTAATTTGGGGGTGGGCTGTCATTGGGAAAGTGGAGTCCCGGCCCGCCGTGCGAACCGGGCCGGCCCATTTCAAACCCCACGCCGGCCGCGCTCACACCACAACTGGCCGGGTAGAGAGCGAAATTGTCAAAGCGGACATCATTGCTTGCGCTGCCGGCCCCCACCGTCAGCCCAATTCGTCTAAAACCGGTAAAACTACTATCGATGATTGTGTTCAGAAACTGATTGTTGACATAAACTGAAATGCTACTGCCCTGACGGATGACCTTGAGCCGGTTCGAGCCGGTGCTGGTGGCAATGGCCGGCGAATAGGTCCAATCCTGCAAGGGCGGTGTTATATAACCGTTGTTGTATTTCCAGATACTATAGCTGTTGACGCCAATATCAAACTCATACCATTGCGTCCCATCTTCGTTGATACCAAAAATAATCCCGTAGCCGCCGCTGCCGCCGCTGGCCCGGCGGGCGCTGACCGAGGCGGTAAAGTCGGTGGCCTTGGCCCCAGGCGTAACCCACCATGCCATATTTGGGTTCTTGACCCAAATTTGATACTCACCGCCCACGTAGGCATAGCGCCGCTCGCTGGTATCGCTCACCAACCAGCCGCTGCCGGGGTCGCCAAAGTTGTCGGTGTAGTAAGCCGGGCAGGATGCGCTGCCTCCGCTGCTAAGGATTATCGGTAAATAGACTAACGAGGCCGGCGGGGCCGGGGCGGCCGCGCTGCATACCTGGGCTGTGGCGTACCCGATGGTATAATCGGTACCGTTGTAGCCGGAGTACCAGATATTAAAATCAGTTCCGTTGGGTATGACGGCGGCGAAATCGGCGCTGTCGCTGTCAAACGCGCCGGGCGCGCCCTGGGAGATGAGTTTCTCCTGCCGGGTCCAGGTTGTGCCGTCGGTTGAAATGGCGTAGCCGGTTTGCCAGGCTGTGGGCAGGGTATGGCCGGAGTACCACAAGATAAAGGTGTTGTTGTATTCAATGACGTTGGGGCCGTAGGTGTCCAGCCAATCCCAATCTCCCGACGGTCCGACATCCAGCACCGGGTTGGCCGCATCTTTGGTCCAGTTGACGCCATCGGCAGAGGTAGCGTGCCCGATGCGGTGGGACCCCTGCCCGCTGCCCTCGCTGCCATCGTACCACAGATGGTAGGTGCTGCCCTGCTTCAACACCGAGGGAAACATCACATCGGTATCTTCCCAACTGCCGGGCGCGCCCACATCCAGCACCGGATTGCTGCCGTACTTGCTCCAGGTAACCCCATCCGGCGAGGTAGCGTAACCGATGCGCCCCACCCCGCTGCCGTCAAAGGCGGTGTACCACATTTTGTACTGGCCGCTATCGGAGATGACGCTGCTGCCGGACAGGCCGCCCGCCTCCCAGCCGC
>RFJV01000735.1 GCA_003694775.1 Chloroflexota bacterium
CCCTGGTCATTGGAGTGCACGGGGCTGTATTTCTGTGGCTTACCCTGTTTTAGGCCGCCGGAGACTGCTCCAGCAGGGACAGTTCTTCTTCCAGTTCTGCCAGTGCAGTTTCGATGGCATCGATGTCATTCTGCAGTTTGAGCGGCGCGCTGCTGGGACTGCCGTAAGTGGCGGCTTCCTCTTTCAGCTTGTTCAGGTTGCCGGTGTGCTGAACAATCTGCTTCTTTAGCGACAGGATGAGCTGTTCTTTTTGCTGTTGGTCCAGCGCTTCCACTGTGGTGCTCCAGTCCACCTTGTCCGCGGGGGGGCGACCCGGCAGTTTTGTCCCCGCCCGGTAATCCTCGTAGTAGTCCAGGAAGTTCTGGAGCAGTTTCAGCGTGTTCTTGGCCGTGACCGGCTCCAACAGCCAGTTGCCGAACAACTGCCGGTAATCCGGATTGAGATACCGCACCAGCTCTCCTATCAGGCCCTGGACGTCCGTCGGCAGGACGCCAAGCAGGGTTTCCTCTTTCTGCCAGTTGCGCCAGCCGCGCAAGTCCTCCGTATCTCCCACAATTTTGCTGGCTACCATGTGCCCCAGCTCGCTGGAAAACAGCTTGTATCCCTCATCGTCCCGGTTGACCACCAGCCCCCGGTCCAGCAGGTCGTGCACAGCGGCTTCTGCCCGGACGTAGAACCGCTCCAGACATTCTATCGTATCTCCCGCCACCGGCTTCGACCCGGTAGTGCTGGCTTCCTTCAATGAATCTCGCCCCACATCCCGTTCCATTGCCCGGAGGGCCATCACCGTGAGCAGAATTTTCTGCGAATCGGTGGAATTTTGCCAGTAATCCAACAGCATCGGCTCGGCCTCATCGTGCGTCCGGCTCAAAACGTGCTGGCGGCGCTCCTCTGCCGACATGCCCTGCTGGTAGGCGCTGAACAGGTGATGGCTGGTCATCTGCAGAAAATAGGGATGGTATCCCGCCAGAGAAAATATCAGCTCGTTTTCTTCATCCGTAAAGCGGACGCCGGTATCCGCCAGGTACGTATCTATCAGCGCCAGCGCCTCCTGGCGCGAAAAGGGACGCAGTCTGATGCTGGCAAAAATGTTGAAGAAAGGAGAAGACCGCACCTCCTCCGAATGGGTCAGCTCAATCAGGTCTTCCCGGCTGGAGGTGACAAGGGCCAGATTGTGGTGGATTGCCAGCGCCCGGAGTCCGGCAAAAAAGTCGTTATCAAAATTCTTGTTGCGGGTGACATTCTCAAACTCGTCCAGCAGAAGGACAATGGTCAGCCCCTCATCGTCAATGACGGAAAAAATATCGTCCAGGGTGTAGTTGTCGATGGTATCCAGCTTTGCCGCCTCGGCAATCTCATCCACAATGTCCTGGTGCTGTTTGACGCTCCGCCGGATAGCCTTGAGCACTCTCTGCCAGAAACGGGTCGGCATTGTACTGCCTTCCAGGAAGCCGAAATCCTGGTACACAAAAATGTACTGCTCCGGGTCTATGGAATACTCAGCCAGGAATTGGGGATGCCCCAGCAGTTTCAGCAGAGACGTCTTCCCCATGCGGCGCTCTCCCACCACGGAACTGGACTCCGATGCGGACAACAGCCGGCTGTAAATTTGCTCCATCTCCCGCCGGTGACCGATGAAATAGGCCGGGTCTTCAATGGGTTTGCCGTACCGGAAAGGCGTTACATTGCTCATAATACCCCTCTAACTTCAAAATTAGGACCGCTTTTTCTGTTCTATGGCGACCAGCTAATCCGTTCTTCCAGCCAGCCGGTCGAATTGGCCTGGTCTTTGAAGACCACCCCGTCCGGGGAGCCGGCCATCTCGGCCAGGCGGGTCAGGCCGGTTCCGTCCGGGTTGATAGCATAGATAGCCCAGCTGTTGTCTCGCTGGCTGACAAACGCCACCGACCGGCCATCCGGACTCCAGGCCGGCAGTCCGTCGCGGGCCGGATGGCTGGTCAACCGGACCAGGCCGGAGCCATCGCTCCGAACCCGGTAGATATCCCAGTTACCGGTACTGTCCTGGCGCATAAAGGCAATCTGGCGACCGTCCGGCGAGACAGCCGGCGCGTACACTTCTCCTTCGGAAATAACCGTCTCGATAGGGTTGAAGCTATCCGTTGTCAGCCGCAGACCGGGTGCAGTCCGGCCCCAGCCTTCAAATACAATCCGGCCCGACACGCTCCAGCTGGGGTATTCTCCTTCGCTGACCTCCCTGGGCGAACTTTGCAGAAAATCGGCATTGGCCGGGGTAAAGTACAGCACCGACCGCCGGTCGCCGGTGCGCCGCGACAGGAAAAGGATGGTCTGGCTGTCGGGACTCCAGGTGGGCAGTTTGTCTTCCAGAGCGTTGGTAATCAGAATTTCTCCGCCGCCCGTACTGCTGGCTGTGACCAGTCCCCGTGACCCGCCGGCCCACGACAGAAAGGCGATTCGCGTCCCGTCGGAATTGAAGGCCGGCTGGCTGGCCTCGTTCCGGTAAAGCCGGCTCTGACCGGTGGTCGGGTCGGCAAAATACAGGTTGTACGTTTCTCCCATAAAGGCCGGGTAGGCAATCACCCCCCGGCGAGCCGCGGCCAGACCGGCCCGCG
>RFJV01000736.1 GCA_003694775.1 Chloroflexota bacterium
GTGGCAATCGTAGCAGACGGCCTTGTTGGTGGCCGCGTCGGGGGCCTGCTTTTCAAACAGCAGAACGGTTGTCCCGTGAAAGTCGGCCACGTAGGTCTCGAACACCTCGGTGGAGATACCGTACTTGCTCATCAGAGCCTTATCGGCGTGGCAACGGGCGCAAAGATTGGGCGAGAAAAGCCGGAAGCGAGCCGTGTGAGGGTCTTCCATTGTATGCACGCCGTGGCAATCCACGCAGGTGGGCACGTCGGTGTTGTTTTCCTCGCGCAGCGCCTTGCCGTGCGCGCTCTGGCTGTATTCATCGTAAATTCCGGTGTGGCACTTGCGGCAGGTGGTTGCAATTTTCACCCGCGCCTCGGCCAGCGATACCGTATCGTGTGCGCCGTGGCAATCCACGCAGACCGCGGCGTTGGTGTTGCCCTGGGCCAGGGCGTGGGCGTGGTTGCTGTCCTGCACCCGTTCGGCCTGGTCCGGGTGGCATTCCAGACAGGTCTCGTTGAGTTTTAGGGTGTAGGCCCGGTGGTCGGCCGCGCCGACCTCTGGATGCGGGTACTGCTGGTGGTCGGGGTGACACCCGCCGCAGGTCATTGCTTCCTGTCCGTGTACCGAGGACTGGTACCGGCTGCCGCTCACATGGGCAGACAGAGTGCTGCCATCGGCAAACTGAATTTGCAGGTCGGGATTGCTGTGGCATGTCAAACAGCGGGCATTTTCTTCGGGGGGGTCTTGAGCCAGAACTGGCCTCGGAGCGCCGCCCCAGAGGAACAAGTTGAACAATACCAGAACTGCAATCCCCAACCTCCCATACAATAACGCGGACAACATTTCTGCAATCGTTTGTTTATGTGGCATAGTGGCAGTGAATCCCTAATAATACTGAGGAATGTGATTTTTTTCACATTAACACCCTCATTGTAACATTATTTTTTATCAAAATCAATAGTTTATATGAATTTTCCTTATAAGACTTCCTTATCGTGAAGCAAAAGAGATTCTTATAAAAAATCAATTTTCCCTGTTGTTTTTTTGGGGATAATCGTGTTACAATATTCACAATGAGATGACAAATTTGACGCCAGTAAGAACGGAGAGCGGATTGTGTTAGACGTTTACGAACTCAACGTGTTTCTTATTGCAGCAGAAACGGAAAACTTTTCCGAAGCGGCCCGCCAATTGAGTCTGACTCAGCCAGCGGTCAGTATGCAGATTCGCGCTCTGGAGAAAAAGCTGGGGGTTGAGCTTTTTCACCGGGCCGGGCGAAGTCTGGCCTTGACCGAACAGGGCAGGGCGCTGATTCCCCTGGCCAGGGAGATGATTAACCGGGCCATCCAGATAGAGGAGGCGATTGAATCCCTGAAGGGGGAAGTGGTAGGGCATCTGAAAGTTGGGTGCAGTACTACTACCGGTAAATATTTTCTTCCCCAACTGGCGGCCCGGTTCCGGTCCCGTTTTCCAGGCGTCCAGATGACCATTTACAATCACGGGCGGGAACGGGTGTTGAGCGAATTGTGTGACGGACAGGTTCAACTGGCGGTGGTCAGCGCGGCCCCGATGTGTCGCGAGGCGGAATACCGGCATTTTTTCGTCGACCACGTCGTCCTGGTGGTTCCGGCCAACCACCCATGGGCGCAACGAGAGGTTGTTGCGCCGGAGGAGTTACGCAACGCGGAATTCATTATGCGAGACGAACAATCCGGCACCCGGGAAGAAGTGGAGACGATGCTCCACGAGGTGGGATTGAGCATTGACGATCTGAAAGTCGTGATGGAAATCGGCAATTCCGAGGCCATCAGCATGGCTGTGGAGGAAGGAATCGGGGTGACGTTTATCTCACGCACGGTGGCCCGGCGGGGCATTCAATTGGGCCGGCTCAAAGAAGTAAATGTGGATGGGCTGTCACTGAGGCGAGACATCTACATTGCCTATAGCCGCCGCCACCCGGCCACCCAGGCCCAGACTGAATTCTGGAACTTTATCCAGGAGCCAGAAAACGTGGCCTTGCTGGAACAGGCGATGTAGGGATAATGAGCGATTGGAGGTATCTGCCCCGCCTTCTATTGCTGGCCTGACCAGAGGCGGGTCATTTGGGTATTCAGCCGGCTGTGCTAGAATAACCCAAACAGCCAAAACTTTTTCAGGAAATTA
>RFJV01000148.1 GCA_003694775.1 Chloroflexota bacterium
CTACGAACTCCAATCCCCAAATTTCATTCTTTTCTGTTCCCATACCATAGACGGTATTCAGGGTTGGGACGGTTAGAAAGCGGTGTGGAATGATACCAACCTGGGGCGGACGAGGAGTCCGCCCCAGGGGTTAGCGTAGGAGACGCCATTGTCTCTACGCGGTTGGTTAACAAAACCAGAGGTTTATTCTACCGACTTGTTATATTCTTCAATAGCCTTATCGGCCTGGGCTTTAGCCTCGGCCAGGGCGTCATCCACGGAGGCCTGGTCTGCCAAAACCTTTTCCACCGCCTGCTCGATGATGGTGCGTACTTCGGGGAAGGCCCCGATGAGCGCGCCCTGGGTGGCGCGGGTCGGCTTGGTGTTCAGGAGCTGGTCAAAGGCGGCCCGGTACGCCGGATTGCGCTCGAACCAGTTTTCGATTTCAAGCACCTGGACCGCAGATTTGCGGATGGGGAAGTAGCCGGTGGCCTTGTGCCAGCGGATGGAGTTTTCGGTGTTGGTGAACCAGATGACAAAGTCTTTGGCGGCCTGCATTTCTTCATCGGGATGGCCGCCGGTCAGCCACAGACTGGCCCCGCCGACCACCACCCCTTGCCGCTCACTGCTGGCCGGATACGGCAGGTAGGAGGTACCGAGTTCAAAGCCGTTGGCCGCGGCATCGTTCTGGCGGTTGACCACGTCGCTGGTGGAGGTGATTTCCATCGCCGCCTGTCCGGAGACAAAGATGGCGTCGGCGCCGTCCCAGTCTTCCAGCTTGCCGCTGTAGGCATAGTAGCCTTTATCGTACATTTCTTTCCACCAGCTTACAATGGTCTTGGCCGCATCGCCGGTGAGGTAAACTTCGGTGGCGCGGGCATCGCGACCGTTGCCGTTGTTGGCCAGTTCGGCGCCCATGTTCGCCATCCACTGCTCAAAGAACCAGCTGTGCAGAGGCCAGGACACACAGTTTTTGGCCGCCCCGCTGGAAACGATGGTTTCACACATCGACAGCATTTCTTCGAAGGTCTGGGGCGGTTTTTCGGGGTCCAGGCCGGCGGCGCGGAAGATGTCCTTGTTGTAGTACAGAATGGGGTTGGAGGAGTTCCACGGCATCGAGTTGAACTTGCCGCCGATGTTGTAGTAGTTGGCTACGCCTTCAATGTAGTCATCCGGCTGGAATTCCGGGCCGATGACCAGGTCTTCGATGGGCACAAAGATGCCGGAGTCCAGGGCTAACTGGGAACCGATTTCAAAAATCTGGACAATGTGGGGAGGGTTGCCCTGCTGGGCGGCCAGAATGGCCGCATTGAGGGTGTCGCGGTAGGAGCCTTTATTCTCCACCCGGACGTAAATTTTGGGGTGGGTGTAGTTGAAGTCGGCCACCATTCGCTCGATGAGCAGTTTTCGCCCACCGCCAAAGGCGTGCCAGAAATCAATCACCACGGCATCGTCAGGAATTGCTTCCTGGGGGGCTTCGGCGGCCTTTTCTACAATGACCGTCTCTTTTACCACCACCGTTTCCACAACCTTTTCTGCTGGTGCGGCAGAACCGCAGGCCATCACCAGGCCAGAAAGGAAAATCATTCCGACCAGCAGAATCAACGTTTTCTTCAACATTTGACTCCTCCTTGGGTCTAAAACATCATCGTTTTACAAAAGTTGTTTACCTGCCGGGCAGGCAAATGTACCGAAACAGCCAATCGTCAATCGTCAATCGTCAATCGTAAATCGTAAATCGTAAATCATCAATCCCCTTCGCTTTGCTTCGGGGACTTCGTCGTAAACCCTCTCTCACCTCCTTTCCTGCCGGTTCACCATCAGACGGCTTACACATCCGGCGCAATTAAAATCTGAACCCCCTGGGCCTCAATTTCATCGCGGTAGCGCTCATCAAAATGGCTGTCAACCACCAGAACATCTACCTGGTCCAGAGGGGCAATCACATAATCCGCCACCCGGCCAAACTTGCTGTGGTCGGCCACAACAATCACCTGGCCTTTGGTGCGTTCAATCATCAGACGAGCAATTTCGGCCCACTGGATAAGCGGCTCGGTCAGGCCAAAGGCCGGGCTGATGCCGTCCACGCCGATGATGCACTTGGTAGCATAAATCTGCCGCAGAACCAGGGTTGCCAGCGGCCCCACCGACGAATTGAACGACTTGTGGTAGCTCCCGCCGATGAGTATCAGGTCCAGGTCCAGGTGCTGAACTTCCGGCACAGCCCCCATATTGTTGGTGACCACACGTAAATCCTGCCGGCCAGCCAGATGCTTGAAAATCTGCACCGTGGTTGACCCGCCGCCGATGAAAACGGTATCGCCGTCTTCAACCAGTCTGGCCGCGGCGGTGCCAATCTGCTGTTTTTCGGTATGGTGAAGGGCGTATTTTTCGGAGTAGAGAGGGGCTTCGCGAATGCGGCGAATAGAGATGGCACCCCCGTGGGTGCGTTCGAGGATTCCTTGCTGTTCCAGCTTTTCCAGGTCGCGACGGATGGTCAGTTCCGACACGCCGAACCGGTCGCTCAGCTCATTGACCCGCACACTGCCCTGGGCCTGAACCAGCGCCCGAATCTGGTTCCGGCGCTCGGCAGGAATTAACGCCATCGTCGCTCCCCTCCACCGTTGCAGGAATACATTCCTACTTTATCATGATTGTTTTTGTTTGTCAATATATTTTTATGAATATTTTAACGGTGGAAGCTGTAATTTGTGAATGTTTTTGATTGTAAATCCGGTAATCATTTAGAGGGCAGGTGGAAGTTTCTCCCTTTTTCAAGCGGGGGAGGAAATTTGCCGTCGCCACAAGGAAAGGTACAATATCCGGCAATATCATTTTCTATGACGAACCAGAAAGACAAAAACGTATGAACCAATTGACCGGCATACCTGCCCGCATCCCCGTTCACTGCATTGCCCATCGTGGGGCCAGCAGTCTGGCCCCGGAAAATACCCTGTCTGCCGCCCAGCAGGCCATTGCCCTGGGCGCAGACATGTGGGAAACGGACGTGACTCTCACCCGCGACGGCTTCCCGATTATTTTTCATGACGACACCCCGGAAAGAACCACCAATATCCGCCAGGTTCTGCCGCACAAAGCCAGATGGCCGGTTCACCGCCTGTCGCTGGACGAACTGCGCCGACTGGACTATGGAAGCTGGTTTCTGGAGCAGGACCCCTTTGGACAGGTTGCCGCGGGGATGATTCCGCCCGAAGTCCAGACCGGGTTCCGGGGAGCCACCCTGCTCACCCTGGAAGAAGCCCTGGTTTTTACCCGTGCCCAGCACTGGCGGGTCAATCTGGAGCTGAAAGACCTGGGCAAGAG
>RFJV01000737.1 GCA_003694775.1 Chloroflexota bacterium
GATGGTTTGGCCGGACAGCTTACCGTAAAAGGTAATGGTATCGCCATTGGCGGCGTCGGTGATGGCTTCGCGCAGGGTGCAATTGTTCACCGCGCAGGTGTCGCTTTCGTTGTCGGCGGTGGTGTTGACCACCGGCCCCTGGGCGTAGGCCGGTCGCGCCAGGGCCAGGCAAACCAATATCGCCGGCCAAAGTAGACGGCGGTTGGCAAAACAGAAAGAATGGATAAGACCGGTCATTGTACCCTCCTTGTATCCGTTCAGGTACAAGGGGAAACGCCCCGCCGAAGTGCGTCGCCCCTCGACTACCTGACGTTACTTTTTGACCAGAGTGTGGATGATTTGAACGGCGTAAAGGAGTGAAACCAGCCCGCACAACAGGCTGACAATGCCGATGAACATCATGTACGGCCCGATGGCCGCGTTGACGGCCTCGCCGCTCAAGCCGGCCTGCACGGCCCGCCCACCGGCCACACCGGCGGCAATCATCAGCACCCCATTGAGCACTACAACGATGAAATCTACCCAGAAAATGCCGTTCACCAGCCCCGGCCATGAGAGTTCCTTGCCGGAGACTTTGGGTACCAGGTAGTAAAACAGCCCCATCATCCCCATCCCAATCCAGCCCAGCGTGCCGATGTGGACATGCGCCCCAACAATGATGCCCGCCGGGCCGAGTTCAAGGAATTGGTGTACCGGCTGCTGGGCCTGAATCGCCCCTTGCAGCGTGACCCAGATGAAAAAGAAAGCGGAGGCGGCAAAGAATTTGGTAATAGATTTTTGGGTATCCATGGGTTTTTCTCCTTTCACAAGTAACAGTTACTTTTGTTCTACCAATCTGATTCCAAACAGTCAGCCGGCGGGTGGGTTATCCATTCTTCCAGAAAATCCACCAGTTCTGCCAGACCTTTAAAACCCCACCGTACAGACGTAACCGGGTCCTCAATGCTGATGCGCCAGACCGGCGGGCTGTTCGAATAGGGGCCCGCTTCAGTCCATAAAACAAGGATGAAACTGTGACGCTGTGATGTCTTGTCAACCACGCTGTCCATACAAATTTCCTATTTGCGGATACAGAAAATTTCCTTATTCTTATTGTAAGGAACTATCATTTATAAATCATTTATTGTCTGTCCAATGACAACCGTTTTGCACCTTCAACTTTTTGGCGGCCTGAACATCGAGCAGAACGGCGCTCCCCTCAGCGGCTTTATCTCGAACAAGGCGGCGGCTTTGCTGGTTTATCTGGCCGTGACCCGCCAGCGCCATCACCGGGAGGTGTTGAGCGGCTTGCTGTGGGGGGAAATGCCCGACGCCGATGCCCGCAACAATCTGCGCCAGGCCCTGAGCAACCTGCGCAAGCTGGTTGGAGAGTGCCTGGTCATCAACCGGAGTGCAGCCGGCCTCAACCCGAATGCTCCCCTGCTCATAGATACGGAACAGTTTGCAAGCCACCTGAAAGCGGCAGACACGGCCAAAGACCCCGTCGCCGAACTCCAGACGGCGGCGTCACTGTACCGGGGGGATTTTCTGGCCGGCTTCTATTTGCACAACGCCCCGGCTTTTGAGGAATGGATGCAAGGCCAACGAGCGCGGTACCGGGGGTTAGCTCTGCACACCCTGCATACCCTCACCAACGCCCACCTTCACAAGCGAAACTACCGGCAGGCTATCGAGACAACGACCCAGCTGTTGAATCTGGACGCCTGGCGCGAAGAAGCCCATCGCCAGTTGATGCTGGCCCTGGTCTACAGCGGCCAGCGAACCGCCGCCCTGGCCCAGTAC
>RFJV01000738.1 GCA_003694775.1 Chloroflexota bacterium
CCGAAATTGCCCTCGGTATCATCGCCGAAATTGTCGCCGTCAGAAACGGCTCGCCTCTGGTGGCAGAGAAAGACGGAAGGATGAAGGATGAAGGATGAAAAAGCCAGCAGTTCACTGAATAACACAGAGCACTGCTGTGCAGATATCCTTTGACATCCTGCGGCCCCATATGTAGGGGTATGGGTTTCTCGCTTCATTATATATTGTGTTGTTATGGGTAGACACAACGGCTGAAAATTTGAGAAAACCGCCGTTATATGCTATAATTATTAAGATAATCTGGTAGAGTCAACGAATCATTTTCAACATCGAGCCGGTTGTGCTGACCTGAACACATACTCCTAAAAACATCCAACCCGCCACCGACCGCATCGATGCCGGTCGGCAGAAGCGTCCCCGCCTTTTATCTGCTCTCTATAATCTGGCGTTTGCAGTCAACAGGGAACTTATCCCGGCGGGATGTGTATGGCAGTAAAAACAAAACTTATGTCAAGTGGAGTAATGAGTCAGGCAGCCGGTTTGTGGAGGTTATTGTATGGCAAAGGATAACGGTCAGTACACAGCAGAAAGCATCACCGTTCTGGAAGGTTTGGAAGCTGTTCGCCGCCGGCCTGGTATGTACGTGGGCGGCACCGACATCAAGGCCCTGCATCACCTGATTTACGAGGTGGTCGACAACTCCATCGACGAGGCCCTGGCCGGATACTGCGACCACATCCAGGTGATAATCCATCCCGACCAGAGCGTTTCGGTTATTGATAACGGCCGCGGTATTCCCGTGGCCGAACATCCCCAGAAGAAAATCTCCTCTCTCCAACTGGTGATGACTACCCTGCACGCCGGCGGCAAGTTCGACCGGGACAGCTACAAGGTGTCCGGTGGTCTGCACGGCGTGGGTGTGTCCGCGGTCAACGCCCTGAGCGAGTGGCTGGTGGCCGAAGTGACCCGCGACGGCGCCGTCTGGCGGCAGGAGTACCGCCGCGGCGTGCCGCAGGGACCGGTTCAGCAGGTCGAAAAACTGCCCAAGAAGCAGGCCGACCAGACCGGCACCAAAATCACCTTCCGCTTTGACCCGGAAATTTTCAAGGATGTGGAAGGCTACAACTGGAATACCCTGCTGACCCGCTTCCGCGAAATGGCGTTTGTCACCAAAGGGGTAAAGATTACCTTTGTGGATGAACGGGAAACCCCGCCGCGGTCGCACACCTTCTATTTTGAGGGCGGCGTGACCTCGTTTGTGCGCTACCTGAACCGCAACCGGCAGGCCCTGCACGACCCCGTTTACGTGGAAAAGGTGGTTGACGGCATCGGGGTTGAGGTGGCTATCCAGTACACCGACGCCTACACCGAAAGCATCTATGCCTTTGCCAACACCATCCATACCCCCGACGGCGGCACGCACCTGACCGGTCTGCGCAGTGCCCTGACCCGCACCATCAATGATTACGCGCGCAAGACCAACTTGCTCAAGGACAACGAGAGCAACTTTTCCGGTGAAGATACCCGCGAAGGCTTGACCGCTATTGTCTCCATCAAACACCCGGACCCGCAGTTCGAGAGCCAGACCAAGGTCAAGCTGATGAACGCGGAGGTCAAGAATATTGTTGAGTCGGTGGTGGCGGCGGAGTTTTCGGCCTTTATGGAGGAAAATCCCCGGGCCGCCAAAGCAATTATCGACAAATGTTTAACCAGTTCGCGGGCGCGGGCCGCGGCCAAAAAGGCGCGCGAGCTGGTGCTTCGCAAGAGCGCGCTGGAAAGCAGTACCCTGCCCGGCAAACTGGCCGACTGCTCCAGCCGCGACCCGGAAAACTCGGAACTGTACATCGTTGAGGGCGACAGCGCCGGCGGAAGCGCCAAACAGGGCCGCGACCGCCGCTTCCAGGCTATTCTCCCCCTGCGAGGTAAAATCCTCAACACCGAGCGGGCCAGGCTGGACAAGATTCTCAACAACAACGAGGTCAAGGCCCTGGTCACGGCCCTGGGTACGGGGGTCGGCAATGATTTTAACCTGGAGGGTCTGCGCTACGGGCGGGTCATTATTATGAGCGTGGATGCAGAGGAAACCTGCTTTATCCGCTACCCATCGGGGCAGATTCGTCAGATACAGGTTGGCCCTTTTATTGATGAACGGCTGGCCCAGCCGGAAGATATTTCCCAATACCAGGTACTTTGTTTTGACCAGCACACCCACCGCGCCGAATTCAAACCTATCCGCAGTGTTATCCGGCATACAATCGATGAACCGCTGTACGAAATTCGCACCGCTTACGGTCGCCGGGTGCGGGTGACATCCTCGCACAGCGTGTTTGTCTATGAAGATGGACAGGTAAGGCTGAAGCGAGGGGATGAAGTGCAGGTGGGAGACCGGATTGTGGCCCCGTGCCGTCTGCCGCTCAAGGCAGAAACGTCGCCGCAGTCTATTGACCTGCTGAGCGCTCTTTTCTCGCTCCGGGACCGGATTGGCCGGGACATTATCCTGTGGGGGGATGATATTGTCCGCCTCCGGCAGGCGCGGGTCAGGCAGGCACACCGCGATTCGCCCCAGCTAACCCAGGCACGGGTGACCATTCCAGCAGAGGTGGGAGCACGGCTGGCCCAACGCCGGCGTTCTCTGGGCCTGAGCCAGCAGGAGGTCTGCCGGCAGGTGGGTATCAAACAGCCGGTGACTTTCTACGGCTGGGAAAAAGGCCAGAACCGCCCCACCCTGGACCATTTTTGCCGCTACGTGGAAACACTGGGTTTGGACGTATCGGAACTGCTGGAGCAGGTGGAGGTGGGAGATTCCGCCCTGGACAGCGTGTGGCAAAGGCAGTACACCGGCTCTGGCCGGAATCAGGTGCGCCCGTGGCTCCGCCTTTCCGAACTGGCGGACGGTGAACTGCGGTCGCTCAATGGGGTGAAGCTGGCTCCGGAGCATTACGCTGAACAGAAAGTGCCTCGCTATCTGCCTGTCAACAGCCGGCTGATGACTCTGCTGGGCTTTTTCCTGGCCGAAGGGACGTGCAGTCAGCGGGGTGGGGTGCGGTTTGCCTTTGGCCCCAACAATTTGCCGTGGCTGGATGAAATCCGGCAGGCTTTTGTGGAACTCTTTGGTATCGAACCGGCAGTTTATCCGCCGTCCAACGGACGGGTCGGCGAACTGCGGGTCACACATACGGTGGTGTCGGCAGTGTTCCGGCTTCTGTTTGGTTTTGATGGGGCCAGAGCACACACCAAGCGCATCCCGGACCTGGTGTTCAATGTGTCTCCTGACCTGCAGATGGCCTTCTTGCGAGGGTATTTCCTGGGTGATGGTACAATTGGCCGGGGACGGATTGCCTGGTCAACCGCCTCCCCGGAACTGGCAAGCGGCTTGATGTATCTCCTGCTGTCCCACGGAATTATCGCCTCTCTCTCTGTCCGGGAAGCTGGAGGGCAGTCTTCCGGCCAGGTGCGGGGCCGGCCGGTAGTGACCCGGCATGCGGTGCATACGGTATCGGTTTGCAGTATCCCGGACCTGGTTAAGCTGGAACCGGTGTGGCAAGACCATCGCCGGGCTGGAGAACTGCGGGCCTACCTGGAATCGGCTGCCCCCAACCCCGGCAACCGGATTTACGAACCCATCGGCAGTGACCTGATTGCCCTGCCAGTGCGGTCGGTTGAGGTGGTGGAAGCCAGCAATGGCTGGGTGTACGATTTTTCTGTGGACGAGCACGAGAATTTTATCTGCGGAATGGGCGGGCTGTGTGCCCACAATACCGACGCCGACGTTGACGGCGCCCACATCCGCACCCTGCTTCTGACCTTCTTCTTTCGCTACATGCAGGAGCTGATAGAGACCGGACACCTGTACATCGCCCAGCCGCCGCTGTACCGTATTCAGAACCGGAAAGAGGTCAAATACGTATACAGCGAAGAGGAAAAAGAGGCCTATCTCAAGAGTCTCAACGGCAAAACCGATTCTGTGGTTATCCAGCGGTACAAAGGTCTGGGTGAAATGAACCCGGAGCAGTTGTGGGAAACTACCCTGGACCCGGAAAACCGTATTCTGCTTCAGGTCACCATTGAAGATGCGGCCGCGGCAGATAAAACGTTCGACATGCTGATGGGCAGTGTGGTTGCCCCGCGGCGCAAGTTCATCCAGACCCATGCCAGGCAGGTGCAGAACCTGGATATTTAATGGGGCGGGGCCGGTCTGCGGCCCGGTAGAGGTAAATGCCTGTCCCCGGAATTACAAGGGCGACCCGCGGGTCGCCCTTGTTTTATGCCACCTCAATCAAAATCTTGGCGAATTTGGCCGGCTCCGCATCCCAATCGGCCAGGGCCGCGGCGGTCTGGTCAAAGGGGTACATCCGGCTGACAAGGCTGAGAAACAGCTCTTCATTCTGTTCAATCATCTTGATAACCGCGGGGAACTCGCGCAGGGCGTTGCGCGCCCCCAGAATGTCCAGCTCCTTGCGAACGAACGGCGTGGTATCGTAGCAGACCTCCTTTTTGGCGTACCCCACATACACCACCCGGCCG
>RFJV01000739.1 GCA_003694775.1 Chloroflexota bacterium
CCCCACCGGGCCATCCTCCTGGACCCGGATTACACGGAAATCGGCATTGGCTACGTGGCCGGCGGCAGCTGGGGCCATTACTGGACGGCCGACCTTGCCACCCCGCGCTGACTCCGCCTGCTCCTTGCCCCGTCCATTTTTTCAATTCCGGGCAAAGTGTGTTATACTTCGCTGTTGGCATCATCAAAACTGGAACCGAGGTTCATTTGAATGGCACAACGAAACATCAACATAATCATCGGTATCGTACTTCTGACCGCCTTGCTCATCTGGATTGACGTATCCACGCTGGAATACACCTTCCCCGCCCCGGATAGTCCGGCCGCGGCCCAGCAATCTACCCCGCTGTGGGCCGCACTCCTGCCCTGGCAGGGAAGCCAACAGCGCAGTATCAAAATCCATCAAGGGCTTGACCTGCAGGGCGGTTTGCAGGTCGTTTTAGAGGCCGACCTGCCGCCGGAGGAACTGACCCCCGGCGCCATGGAAGCCACCCGAATTGTGGTGGACAACCGCGTCAACGGTCTTGGGGTGACCGAGCCGCTGGTCCAGCTTCAGGGAAGCAACCGGATGATTGTTGAACTGCCCGGCCTGTCCGACCCGGAACTGGCCATCCGGACTATTCGCGAAACCGGTTTGCTGGAGTTCGTCGACGCCGGACGGACACCCATTCCGCCGGGCACGGTCATCAAAACCACCTTTGGCGGCAAAGAGGAAGCCCCGGCGGAAGGCCAGCCTGCCGGTGAAGCTCCGGCCCAGCCGGAGAAGGTTTACGAAACCATCATCACCGGTGGCGACCTGGACCAGGTCAGCAATGCCGGCCTCAACCCCGACCGCCGGGTCGTCGAAATCAATTTCAGCCTCAAGCCGGAAGGGGGCAAGAAGTTCGGCGAGTATACCGGGGCCAACGTGGGGAACTACCTCTGCATCGTCCTGGACAAGAAGGTCCTCTCCTGCCCGGTGGTCAACGCCCGCATCGATACCAACGGCACCATCTCCCTGGGCGACGCCTCCCTGGAAGAGGGTCAGGCGCTGGCAATTCAGCTTCAGTATGGTGCGCTTCCCGTTCCCCTGAAGGTCATCGAAACCCGTTCCGTGGGGCCAAGCCTGGGCCAGGACTCGGTTCAGCGAAGCATCCGGGCCGGCATCATCGGCCTGATTGTGGTTCTGCTGTTTATGATTGTGTACTACCGTCTGCCCGGTTTTATGGCCTCGCTGGCAATGATTGTCTACGGCCTGCTCAACCTGGCCCTGTACAAGATTATCCCCGTCACCCTGACGTTGCCCGCCATTACCGGCTTCATCCTGTCGCTGGGGATGGCGGTAGACGCCAACATTCTGCAGTTTGAGCGGATGAAGGAAGAACTGCGGGCCGGACGAAGCCTGAAGCTTTCTCTGGAGCTGGGCTTCAGCCGGGCCTGGCCTTCCATCCGGGATTCCGCTATCAGCACCCTGATTACCTGCCTCATCCTGTTCTGGTTTGGTTCCAACTTTGGGGCCAGTGTAGTCAAGGGGTTTGCCATTACCCTGGCCCTGGGTGTGATTACCAACATCTTCACCGCGGTCACGGTGACGCGGGCCTTCCTGCGCTTTATGCTGGGCCTGACCGGCGAAAAGCTCAAGGACAGCCCCTTCTTCATCGGGATGAGCCTGCACAAGCCGGAGCAGAAAGCCCCGCGCTGGCTGTCGGCCTGGATGGATGTGGTGGGCCGTCGGAAGTGGTACTACGCTTTCTCACTGGTGGTCATTGTGGCCGGCCTGGTGGCGATGGGCGCGGCCACGGCCCAGTTCGGCACACCGCTGAAGCTCAGCATCGACTTTACCGGCGGCTCTCTGCTGGAACTCCAGTTTGAACAGCCCGTCCAGCCGGCAGAAGTCCGTGCCATCTTTACCGATTTCAGCTACAACGGCGTGGACTACAAGGATACCGCGGTGACCACCTCGGAACAGCTTGGCAAGGAAACCATCCTCATCCGCTCCAAGTACCTGGACGATGAAGCCAAGGCCGCGCTGACTGCCCGCATCCGGGAGGAAATCGGCAATTTTGAAGAACTCCGCTTCGACTCCATCGGCCCGACCATCGGGCAGGAAGTGACCGTCGCCGGTACGTACGCGGTCATTGCCGCGGCCATTGCCATCCTGATGTTCCTGGTCTTCGCCTTCCGCTCGGTGACCAATGCCTTCCGCTACGGGGTCAGTGCAGTAGTAGCGATGTTCCACGACATCCTGGTGACGGCTGGCTTCTTTGCCATCGCCGGGATGATGGCCGGCTGGGAGGTAGACGCCCTGTTCCTGACCGCCCTGCTGACCGTCATCGGCTACTCGGTCCACGATACCATCATCGTCTTCGACCGCCTGCGCGAAAACCTGCCCAAATGGCGCACCGAGCCGTACCCGGTTGTTGCCAACCGGAGCCTGCTGGAGACGCTCAGCCGGAGCGTCATCACTTCCCTGAGTACGATGTTCGTGGTGGTCGCCATTCTGGTGTTTGGCGGGGCTACCATCCGCCAGTTTATCACCATCATCCTGGTGGGTATCATCAGCGGTACTTACTCCTCCATCTTTACCGCCGTGCCCCTGCTGGTTTCCTGGCGCGAGGGCGAACTGACCGGCTTTTTCCGCCGCCTGACCGGCCGCTCTCGCGTTCCGGCCCAGGGATAATCTGTCTCTGCCCACTCTGGCCGGTGACGGACACCAGACCGGTGTCTGTCACCGGCTTTTTTTTGAAATTTGATAGGTTTTGATAGTTTTTGACAGCCCTTTTGTGCTAAAATATTCACGATTTTGGGCGGTGAAGCTCTCTATTTTGGAGAGCTTTTTTCATGAACCGTAACCGTCCCCCTATTCCATTTTGAACGTACCAGGAGCAAAACCGTGACCAAAGCAGTTCCTCTGGCTGGCCTGTATAAAATGTCCCAGGCCGAACGAAAGCAGGCTCTGGCAGAATATGCCGGCCTGACCGAAGAGGAAATCGCCCTGCTGGAAGCCGGCCTATCGCCGGAGCAGGCCGATATGATGATTGAAAACGTGGTGGGGCGCTACGCCCTGCCGATGGGAATCGCCACCAATTTTCTGGTCAACGGCCGCGAGATGGTCGTCCCGATGGTGGTGGAGGAACCCAGCATTGTGGCCGGAGCCAGCTACGCGGCCAAGCTGGCCCGCGCCGGCGGCGGTTTCCAGACCAGCAGTTCTGCGCCGGTGATGATTGGACAAATCCAGGTGCTGGGGCTGACCAACCTGGAAGAAGCCGCGGCCAAAATCAAGGCCGCCGAGGCCGAAATCCTGCACAAGGCCGACCACGACCCGGTTATCCGCAAGTTCAGCGGCGGGGCGCGGGCCATTGAATGTCGTCCTCTACCCAACACACCCGCTGGCCCTATGCTGGTGGTCCACCTGCTGTACGACACGCGGGACGCGATGGGCGCCAACACAGTCAACACCGCGGTAGAAACCATCGCCCCGATGATTGAAGACCTGACCGGCGGGCGGGTCAACCTGCGCATCCTGTCCAACCTGGCCGACCACCGCACCGCCCGCGCTGAATGCCGTATTCCGGTTGACGCGCTCACCCGCGGCCAGTTCAGCGGCCAGCAGGTCGCCCAGGCTGTGTTTGAAGCCTGGGCCTTTGCCGCCGCCGACCCGTACCGGGCCGCCACGCACAACAAGGGCATTATGAACGGTATCGACGCGGTGGCCGTTGCCACCGGCAACGACTGGCGGGCACTGGAAGCCGGCGCGCACGCCTACGCCGCCCGGAGCGGTCGCTACACCAGCCTGACCACCTGGTCGCTGGTGACGGACGGGGCCGGGCAGGTCACCCACCTTCAGGGTGAGCTGGAAATGCCGATGGCCGTTGGCACGGTGGGCGGGGCTACCCGCTCCCATCCAATGGCCCGGCTGGCCCTGAAGATTCTGGGCAACCCCGATGCGCGCACCCTGGCCGAAATTATGGTCGCTGTGGGTCTGGCCCAGAACTTTGCCGCCATCCGTGCCCTGGCTACCGAGGGCATCCAGCGCGGCCATATGCGCCTCCATGCCCGGCAGGTCGCCATGGCCGCCGGTGCGCAGGGTGACCAGATACAGATTATCGCCAACCGGATGGCCGAAGAGGGTGTGATTCGCGAAGACCGGGCCAGAGAACTGCTGGCCGAGATGACGAAAGATAGCTGAGGAGAATCATACGCGATGCCTGTTATGAAACCCGCACGAGACGTTGGCATTGTGGGATACGGTAGTTATGTGCCGCGCTACCGTCTGCCGGCCACGGAAGTGGCCCGCGTCTGGACCGATGGAACCGGCGGAGCACCGATTAAAGAAAAAGCCGTGCCCGGTCTGGATGAAGATACGCTGACTATTGCCCTGGAAGCGGCCCGGAACGCCTTGGCCCGCGCCCGGATTGACCCGCAGGACATCGGCGCGGTTTGGGTCGGCAGTGAGAGCCACCCGTACGCGGTCAAACCGACCGGAACCATCATCGCCGAGGCCATTGGCGCGTCGCCCCACACCGAGGCCGCAGACTGGCAGTTTGCCTGCAAAGCCGGTACGGAGACCATCCAGGCCGGCATCGGGTTTGTGGCCGGGGGGATGGCAAAGTATGTGCTGGGTATCGGTGCAGATACGGCCCAGGGCCGTCCCGGCGACGCTCTGGAATACACCGCCGCGGCCGGCGGTGCGGCCTTCATTATCGGCCCCGCGGAAGAGAGTCTGGCTGTTTTTGAGGCCACCTACTCCTACGTCACCGATACGCCCGATTTCTGGCGACGCCAGTATGCTCACTACCCCAGCCACGGCCAGCGGTTTACCGGCGAGCCGGCTTACTTCCATCATGTTACCTCTGCCGGCCAGCATTTGATGCAGGAACTGGGCCGGACGGCAAAAGATTTTGAGTATGTGGTGCTTCACCAGCCCAATGCCAAGTTTCCGCAGAGGGCGGCCAGGATGCTGGGGTTTGAAAAGGAGCAGTGGGCCACCGGTTTGCTGTCGCCGGTGGTGGGCAACACCTATGCCGGGGCCAGCCTGCTGGGCCTGACCGCGGTGCTGGATGTCGCCAAACCCGGCGACCGGATTCTGTGCGTCTCCTTTGGCTCCGGCGCCGGTAGCGACGCCTTCGCTATCAAGGTTACCGGGGCCATCACCGAGCGCCGTTCCCTGGCCCCCACCACCCAGACTTATATCGACCGGCGGGTGGAGATTGATTACGCCACCTACGCCCGGTATCGCCAGAAACTGCAGATGAAGTGATTCAATTTTCAATGAGCCAATGAGCCAATGAGCCAATGGGTCAAAGAGCCAAAGAGCCAATGAGCCAATGGGTCAATGGGTCAATGAGCCAATGAGCCAAAGAGCCAATGGGTCAATGAGCCAATTGAAAATTGAGAATTGAAAATTGAGAATTGACATGCGCGACGTATCTA